>JBFKOL010000158.1:0-9366 GCA_041628815.1 Saprospiraceae bacterium
GTGCCCCTCTTTACCATAGACGATGAAATCAATAGTAAAGAAGTGGCCCGTTGTTTCTTTTCTGGTACTAAACTATGCGGTCTCATGGACTTTTCTGTACCCCGCATACCGTCTCATCATTCAACATGATAAAATCCCATCCTTGGCATATATCGGGTTGGTGGGCGCTTATGGTCCCAGCATAGCAGCTATACTCATTAGTTGGATCGACGATCCAAAGTCCGTAAAAGCCCTTCTAAAAAAAATCATCCTGATAAAATTTCCCGTCAAGTATTATCTGCTTATCCTGTGCGTTCCTGTAGTGGCCTACATCTTGAGCCATACTGTATCCCTGATGGTTTTCGATGCCGGATTCGATACCGATATGATCAAAGGCGTGATGTCGATTCCCATATGGTTTTTGTTGGCGCTGCCTTTTGGACCTATGGGAGAGGAGCTGGGATGGCGTGGATTCTTGTTGCCAAGGCTCCTAAAATCGCATTCCCCAATTTTCAGTACCATTTTTGTCGGAATAGCTTGGGGCGTTTGGCATCTGGCTTCATTTACCTTTCCGGGAGCCGCTATTCCCGACTTTTTGCCTGTAAATGAGTACACCGTGCTTCTTTTCATCGGCTACACAGTATGTCTGAGTTTTCTGTATACGGCAGTTCACTTCCGTACAGGGGGAAGCGTTTTTGCTGCAATATTTTTGCATGCCTTCCTGAATGCTTCATCAAACATTGCAAACGACTTTCTCGGCGAAACCTCCAATGGGTCTGCTCTTCTGACTGGATATTTCCTTTTCATGATCATCATCGCGGGGATAGGCCTTTGGTTAATGTGCCAATGGGGTAAGAAGCACACCAATCAGCGTTATTAGTACAGTAGACTTTTTCAGGACCAACAGCGATGCAACCATTGGATCTCATGCGTCTTAAGATGAGTTGGAAAATATGGATTTGATAGTAGCGGGATTAAACACAACGCCGTGTGACGCGGCATAAGAAAATGAAATTGCGAAATTGATAAAAGAAGTGGACCAATTGTGTGCCCATCGATGGTTAGTAACCTTTCAACTATCCCCCCTTGCGACCATCACCGTCGATGTCCGTTTGAAGATGTGTCTCTAGTGCTTCAAGCGTTTTGCGCAACAGGACCTTGGTCTGTTTTAGTTCCTTCTCCAGAAGAACTACACGGTCTTCCAGCGAATCAGCTTGTGCTTGTTGTTTATTCAATTCGTCTTGTTGAATCAAATCCCAGAATATTCCCATTAGATAAATTTTTAGGGGATCAATATCCGACTTTTATCTCTCTTCGTACGGGTTGCTGATACGAAACTGCATAATTCAAAAGTTTCGCCACCAAGTAATACAGTGTAAGCTGGTTTGGAGTCCTACGTGCAAACTTTATTATCTTTCTCCTTGTCACACTTACACAACTTGGACGTATGTATAATTCAAAATCGCATCGAAGGAAATTCTTACAAACGCTTGGAATTGCCGGGCTCGGAAGTATGGCTTTTGAAAACCACACAGCCAGTGCTTTATCTCCTTATGATTCTCCCCGGGAAATTCCTTCGATTTTAGGAAAAGAAGCCAATGAAGCCTATTGGGAGCTGCTCAAACGACAATTTCGTCCAGAGGCGGGAATCCTGAATGTCAATGCAGCCAATCTGTGTCCAGCTCCCCACTTTGTCCTGGAGGAGGTAGCTGAACATTACAAAAACCTAAGTGGAAATGTATCATTTCAACATCGCGCCCATTTTGGAGAAAAAAGAAAAATGGCATTGGAACTCTTGAGCAACTTTCTGAATGCGCCCCCAGATTGTCTTGGTATCACAAGAAACACCAGTGAAGCTAACAATATCGTCATCAATGGGCTCGATCTTAGCCCCGGTGATGAAGTGGTTATCTGGCGCCAGAACCACCCGTCCAATGCCGATGCCTGGAAAATGCGATCAAAACGAATGGGATTTCACGTGGTGGAATTTGAAGTAGATACTCTACCGGAGAATCCCTCTGAATTGGCTGAAAAGATATTAGCCACGCTTTCTTCCAGGACCAGGGCCCTTGCATTTTCGCATATTTCCAACGTCAGTGGACTGGCTTTGCCAGTAAAAGAAATATGCATTGCTGCCTCAAAACGAGGTATCATGACGTTGGTCGACGGCGCACAAGCCCTGGGTTGTATCGATCTGGATTTAACAGACCTGGGATGTACGTTTTACACCGCAAGCACCCACAAATGGCTGATGGGCCCGATGGAAAACGGTGTTCTTTATGTTCATCCGGACCACAAGGACCGCCTGTGGCCAAACATCATTGCTGCCGGATGGACCGAAGAACGCTCCTCAGTAGATAGCCACCTTTGCGCACTGGGACAAAGAAACACTCCGAGTACCGCTGCGCTGAGCAGTATTTTGGACTTTCACCAATTCATTGGGAAAGAAAGAATTGAAGCCCGAATCCGACAGATGAATACCCACTTAAAACTACAATTGCGGGCAAAAATTGGTGATATCGAATTTGTAACTCCCATCGCTGAAGAACTGAGTGCAGGTGTTACGATTTTTAATATTGAGAACCGTGATTCAAGAGCCATCTATCAGCGACTTTACGAGGATTTCGGAATTGCGGCGGCACCGACGGGAGGAATTCGAATTTCTCCCACCATCAACTCAACCATCCGCGACATGGATAAGATTGTTGATGCTGTCAGTGAAATCGTCGGTGGTTAACCTGTAAACTCTATTTGTCCGGTCACGATGACCATCACTATCTGTTCATCATGACTATTGACGCGATACATCATTAAAACAGGCTAAGTCCAGCTGGCACCCAAGCAACAATAAGTTGATTAGTATCATAGAAATGGCTGACAATGCTTGGGTCAGCCTACTTACTTCAATGTTGTCATTGCCTTATTTTTGTGGCGTATTAAACAAAATGGGCCTATACTGGCGTTTTAATGAAGAAATCGAATTAAAAAATAGTTCATGTTGCACCCAAAGATTGAGACCAATCCAATCATAGACAGGCTTCCGCCCAAACTGAAACAATACATCAAGCCCCAGAATTACGATCGATACACCGCTCTTGACCAGGCAGTTTGGCGCTATGTGATGCGTAAGAACGTGCAGCATCTCAGAAATGTCGCCCATGATTCCTACCTGGAAGGTCTTGAGAAGACGGGTATAACCATCGACCGGATACCGAGTATGTATGGCATGAACCGCATCCTGAAAGAAATCGGATGGGCGGCCGTCGCTGTAGACGGGCTGATTCCATCGGACGCCTTTATGGAATTCCAGGCTTACAATACATTGGTGATTGCCGCGGATATTCGAACATATGAGCATATAGAATACACCCCTACCCCAGACATCATCCATGAATCGGCCGGCCATGCGCCCATACTCGCCAACCGGGAATATGCAGAATACCTCAGACGTTTCGGCCAGATTGGCAGTAAGGCCATTTCTTCGGCTATCGATAACAAAATATACACGGCAGTTAGAGAATTATCGATTTTGAAAGAAAACCCCACGAGCTCCAATGACCAAATTGAAGCCGCGGAAGCCAAGGTCGATGCACTGCAAAAACAAATCACCTACCTGTCAGAAATGACACAAATGAGAAATCTGCATTGGTGGACGGTTGAATACGGGTTGATTGGCACAGTAGACAACTATAAACAATACGGCGCAGGTCTGCTTTCATCCATTGGTGAAAGCAAATGGTGTCTTTCGGAAAAGGTTAAAAAGATTCCATATACGATCGGGGCAGCGCAAGTCAACTTTGATGTTACCAAACCCCAACCTCAATTATTCGTTACACCCGATTTTGCTCATCTTAATCTTGTCCTTGAGGAATTTGCCGATACGCTATCTGTCAGAAAAGGAGGTATACAGGGATTGGAAAGATTGATCGAATCGAAGGCCCTTGGCACCATTGAATTGAGTACAGGCTTGCAAATTTCCGGTTTGTTCACCAGACTGATCAAATCAGCTGACAGCCGGAGTGGTATAGCCTACTTTCAAACGGCAGGCCCTACTGCACTGGCCAACAGGGATAAAGAACTCACAGGTCATAGCCGGCTGGATCATCCCAACGGAATAGGTTGTCCGATCGGATACCTGAAAGGATATAATCTGGCCATTGAAGATATGTCCCCGCGTGACCTGATTTGTTACGACATCCATGAGGGACACAGGGTAAAACTGGAGTTCGAAGGAGGCGTGTCTATTGAAGGCAAGGTAATCACAGGGGCAAGAAACGTAAGTGGCAAAATTCAGACCATATATTTTGACGAATGTACAGTGAAATACCAGGATGAATATCTTTTCACACCTGACCAGGGTACCTACTGCCTGACAGTTGGAAAAGAAATCGTTTCCGCATTTGCTGGGCTTGCCGATGATAATTCTTTCAATCTCCTGACTCATAAGGTTTCGGAAGATCCCGATCTATCGGCCCTATCGGCATCAAAGAAAAAAACCATCGACCTGTTCGAAAAGGCAAGCACGCTCAGAGAAGATCCTTATGCATCCGTGGGACTGATTCAGGGCCTTTTCGAAGAAACACTCAACCACGATAGGGATCACTGGCTGTTGTTCCTTGAGTTATATGAGGCAGCATCCGGAAAAGGATACGACCAACTTCAAGCCGTCATCAGGAATCGCCTGTCTAATATTTCGAAAGAAAAGACCGAGGTGGCACACCTCATTGAAGAAGGTCTCGGGATGATTGATGACTCGGTTATTGAAGGGAAAAAATCAGCTGCTAAATAAGCTCACAATGACCGTCGTCGAATGATGGGCCCTATCAGACTTCCTGTCATCATACCCGTCATACTGGCCAATGTTCCCCAGATGGTGGGATCGATACGAGTCTGAAACCGGTCACATAAAACCCAGACAAGACCGCCGAGTACAACCGCTGCCCACGATCCGTCAGTTGAAGCGCGTTTCCAAAATAATCCGAAGACAAGCGGACTTAGCAAACAAACCATCAACAACACGGCTGAAGCCACGACCAACCTGTGAATGTTGGAATCGTTAAAAGCAACCAGGCAGGACAATACAGCTACCCCGATAACACTTATCCTCGTCCATATGAGCAGTTTGCCATCGGACATGGATGGAAAGCGTGGCTTGATTAGGTTTTCGCCAATTATCGTGGCCGGGGATAGCATAGCGCCACTGGAGGTGCTCAGGATCGCTGAAATCAGGGCACCAAAGAACAAGATTTGTACAGGCTCCGGAGTATACTGGATGACCAGTGAGGGAATAAGGCCCTGCCCGGTAGCATCATTGAGAACCGAAGGATTCATGTCAACCCCTTTTAGTGCAATGATTAAAGGCAGTAGTGAAACGAAAAAAAGAAGAACCGAACTAATCAGTACACCCCTCCTCCCGGAAGCGGCAGTCTTAGCAGAGAAGGCCCTTTGATAAATTTCCTGTGCCGGTATGGCTCCCAGGCCAAACGCCATCCACATGGCAAGGTAATCCGTAAATTCATACCATCCCGGAGGAGGAAGCATTTTGTAGAAGTCCTTGGGTACAGTGAACAAAAAACGAATGTCTCCCCCATCGATGATTAGCAGGCTTACCAACAAAAAAAGCAGTCCTAAGATAATGGCTATGCTTTGCAACAAATCGGTCAATGTTACCGACCACATGCCACCCATATAAGTATACACGACCACAATGGCCGCCCCTATTAGAATCCCCACTTGCAGCGTAATACCCAGCGTGGTCTGTAAAAGAAAACCCAGGGCCACAAATTGAGCTGCAATCCAAAAGAAATAGGTAAAAACCTGGATGAGTGATGCCGCCAGCTCAAAGCCGGGACCGTACCTCATCCTGAAGAAATCGGCCAAGGTCACAATGTCCATCCTGTACAGGCGGCCCACCAGGAAAGAACCCACCAATATCAGACAGAGCGAGTTGCCAAAAACGTCCGTTATGATGCCCTGCACCCCATTTTCAATAAAAAGTGCCGGTGCTCCCATGATAAGTTCGGGTCCAAACCAGGTGGCGAAAATGGTCACCCCGACTACGAAAGAGCCCAGGTTTCTACCAGCGAGGGTAAAGTCACTGGTAGAATGTATACGTTTGGAAGCATACCATCCTATGGCAAGGGTCACGGCAATGTAGATAACTACAGCTGGCATCAGCATCAGCCAAAGTTCAGTTCATCGTACTCGGACCAATGTTTGACTTCTTCGGAATAGAGCGCCTCCAGCGCAATGTTGACACATTTGGCGGTAATGGCCCCACTTTTCAAATCCGAAATGACCGGCGCATCGTCGACAATCGAATGGTAAAATTGTCGTAGTGCATCCAATGTAGGATCGTTGCCAGGCGCATCAATCGGTGTACTCTTGCCGTCCTTCCATGCCTGTATGGTCGCGCCCGACACGCCATCCACCAAGCCCTTTTCTCGATATTCATTGGGTTCGGCAATTATCACCCCTGAAGTGTAGTCGAGTATGATGGTCCCTTTTTCTCCTAGGACACGGATTTTGTAGTCCTCGTAACTATTGGTGGTCGTACAAACGAAAGACGCGTCAAGACCGTCGGGATACTCAAACAGAAGATGGACGTTGTCATAGGTTTCCCTTCCGTCTTTCCAGTAGTCGACACCTCCGAATCCGACGATTTTTTCAGGGTGACTGTCGTTGACCCAGTTGATAAAATCGATCTGATGAGAACACAATTCGGCAGTAAGTCCTCCTGAGTATTCCTTGTACATTCGCCAATTGATCATCCGCTCCCATTTGGGGTCGTGGACAGGACGGCGCCAATCACCATTGCGATTCCATTGGCAGTGGTAGGCCGTAATCTTGCCGAGATAACCCTCCCGAATCATGTTCCGTGCTTTGTTATACAAGGGGCTGCTGTGATACTGATGCCCCACCTGGAATACTTTGCCTGAAGATTTGACCTTGTCCACCACTTGCTGTAGTTCATCGAGCCCTTTGACCATGGTTTTTTCGCAATAGACATGTTTGCCGGCATCCATGGCATCTAAAACCATTTCGTCGTGCAAGCTGAAAGGAGTACAGACCATTACGGCATCTATCTCCTTATTATCCAGTAAGGATCTATAGTCTTCGTAACCCTGTGCTCCTCCGGACAGCGACTGTGCTTGTGACAATCTCTCGGGGATTATGTCGGAAACCGCAACCACTTCCATGCCACCCAGTTCCACAATCAGCCGGATCAGCCCGGTGCCCCTGTCTCCGGTACCAATGATGCCGAGGCGTAATGTTTCATTGCCGGGTTTCCGGCCATCGAAATTGAGAAAAGGACCCGTAATTGCTGCTCCGGAAGCCATTAGGGCATTGTGTACGAAATTTCTTCTGTCCATCGTCATTCTAACAAATCTAATGGCTAATGAAAGATATAGGAAATAATTTTGGACCTGTCCACCGTAGCCTTGACGAAGGCGGGTTTGGGATTACGAATGTTATTGGCGAGTTGCTGGCAACAAACATCCGAAAAACCACTAAAACCCTGAACTGCTACAATGCTGTTCAGAATACAGGGCACCCCTATAAATAAATTAACATTGAACTACTTAAACGACTTAAACCTGTTAATCAAATGACTTACTTCCCTCTTCCCAGAAACCAACCAATCACGGCTCCGGCACCCCCTGCGCAAACGATTTCAGCCACCGCATTGATAAAGATCTGAGGTATAGTATTCATTCTGAACATAGAACTCATCCCAAATCCAACGGCAAGGGTTACAAAGACACCTACGATAGCGCCGACTTTAAAACCACCACCCAATGTGGAAACCTTAGCCCAATACGAGGCAATAAACGAAAGGAACAGTCCATAAACAAGACAACTGATGATCATAAAGCTCATCTTGAATTCTTCCGGTGGGTATTCGACAACCGCCCGAATATCGTCAGGCAGCGCCGTAACATCCCTCAGAACAATTCCATATACCAACCAACCGAGAAAAAAATAGACAATACCCCCAATAACTCCTGCTAATGTAAATTTTGACCTATCCATCGTGCAGATTTTAGTGTAAAAAAAACAAAAGATAATCAAAGTTCACGCATCATAATCGAAGATCTTAGAATATTATAAGATCATTCCATTTTTTGGCAGAATTTGACGCTGTCTATTGTATTACTGAAACACAAATGCGTAACCTGCTATATTTCTGATATTTATGAAAGTAAGATTTTTATATATCAAACATTAACATTTATTTCTACCTACCCCTCTATACAAGTAATAAATTTACCGTTTGTGATGGGATGATGACCGTTTTAGTAGCCCATTCAATCTTATTGACCAACCTAGGATGAGGAATTTTCCAGGAAGATCTCATGGACCATTTACGCCATTTCGTGAAGAATATACAATATCTTCCTCCGCACTCATCTTTAGAATCTTTCACTTTTTTAGTACATGGAAAATCAGGTGTTTCACCTTTTTGCTGATTACATGTGTTCCATTTAATTTCGGTATATCCCAGCAAACATGCACTCCAGATGAAGTTGTAATCACAGTGTCTGTAGATGCCAACGGCAACCTGGTCTATACCCAACCTGGAACATTGCAAAATGAGTCAGGTGAGGAATGCTGCGATGGGACAGTCAATGGTAACGTTGACTGTGCGGCCATTTCGTTTAATCTTACTGGAGCCTTGGATGGGAATTGTTTGTATTCTACTATTTCTTTCATGAATGACCAGGGAAACATTTATTTATCCTTTGTCGATGACATGGACTCTTGTTTTCAAACTAGTCTTTACGGCAATAATGAAACCATCGATTTGACCAATTGCAATGGAGGCAACACTTCTATTGTCATTTGTAAGCCGGGCAACTTAACTGTTACCCCAACAATTTTCGTGGGTTTCAAATGCAACCTGGCGGTTACAAAACCTTCAGATGCCACTGTATGCAGTGTCAGCGACATACCGACTGCACCGACCAATTCAGACGAATTCATTGCACTTGGAGGAACGATCACTTTTTCCGACGCTTCCGGGGGTTTATGCACGTGCACAGACACCAAAGATGATTTGACCGATTGGACCGTCGTGGACGAAGACAACACGGTGGCATGCATGGGAGGTGAATATACCAGAACATTCACGATTAACTATTGCGGACGAGTGTACGAAATGGTACAAACCTATACCGTAGACCCAGGCACTTTTTCGTTCGCCAATACACCGGGAGACGAAACCATAGAGTGCGACGGCGATCCAATTACCAATACCGGTAATCCTACCGCTATGACGAGCTGTCCCGGCACCGCAACCATCACCGGACCTGTTGAAGATCGCACCGGAATGACAGAATGTGGGGGGACAGGCGGTTTTTACGAAAGAACCTGGACGGCAACGGA
>JBFKOL010000159.1:0-9269 GCA_041628815.1 Saprospiraceae bacterium
ATCCGGTGACGATTATTTAACTGTTCAATGGGCACAGACATTCGACAACAAGCAAGAAGAAGGGGCTTCAGAAAATTTGAAAAATGGCCGTTTAGCCATTGAGTTGGCGCGCCGACGCCGGCAAGGGTTTGGGTATACCCTGGGCACGATATTTTCCGGAGAAAACTACAATCCTGGCGTAGGTTTTGTAGACCGAAGTAACTTCAAGTTTGGGACGGTGACCATTTCACAGACCTGGTTAAATCAGGAAGGTCCATTTATTTGGCATACGCTGCAGCCTTTTGGCAATGCCTACCTTGACAATTCGGAAAATGATGTGCTTTCATCGGAATATGGCCTGGAGTGGTCTTTTACCCTTCGTAACCAAGACAGTGGGGGTATTAAGCTGACAAAGGCTTTCGAAAGCTTGACAGCAGATTTCGGCCTGGCACAGGGGGTGAAAATTCCCATGGGCCAGTACCATTTTTATCGGATCAGTGCTCGCTTTAGCCAGGCTATTGACCGAACGTTACGCACAGGGATTGAATTAGAGACTGGCAGTTTCTACGACGGATGGCTGCACAGCGTAGGTTTCAGCCCGGGTTGGTACGCATCAAAACACCTCCAATTAAGCCTCGAGTATGTTTATAATTACGGCAAGTTTGAAGAGCGATCCGATAAACTGGATTTTCACATTGCCCGCCTGCGCATTGGGACTGCCCTTGATCGCAAACTTTCTACCAATGCGTTCGTCCAATACAATGGAGCACAGGATCTTTTCTCTATGAATGTCCGATTCCGTTGCAACTTCAGGGAAGGGCAAGATTTATGGATCGTCTTCAATTCAGGTGTCAATACGGATCGTGAACGGACGATTCCCACCCTTCCATCCATAGACAACCAGTCCATTTTGGTGAAGTATATACACACTTTTATTTTTTGAAGTATTCTTGGTTTTAGTCTGTGGTCCCAATCATAAGAATCTACCGGCACTTATTCCATCTGAAGTTCATTGCTGGTCATTGCCTTGACGCATCGAGTACCAGTGAACAGGCGCCCAATAATCCGCTGTTTTCCAAGGCCGAGACTTCAATTTTAAGTGCTTCATAAATCCGGCGATATACGAATTCTTTCTCCAGTACTTCGCGCATTCCTTTTTCGAAATAGGGATACGAGTGGCTGACCGAACCTCCCAGGATAATGGCTTCGGGGGCCAGAGAATAAAGGATATTTGCAATCGCCCGGCCGACATGGCGGCCGAATTCTTCGAAAAGCTTAAGTGTTTTTGAATCGCCCTGGGCTGCCTTCCCGGCCATCTCGTCACCGGACAATTCGCGGTTCTTAAAAAATTGCCCGCTGGCGTAAGTCTCGACATTACTATCCTCGTAATAAACCATGCCAAACTCACCGGCCCCGCAATAATTTCCGGAATGCAATCGATCGTTGATGATGATGCCTGCGCCAAGCCCGGTGCCGAGCGTGATACCCACAAAATTGCGGTAGGCCTTACCCTTGCCGAAGTACTTTTCCCCGATGGCAAAACAGTTGGCGTCGTTGTTCAGATAAACGGGTCTTTCGAAGCGTTGTTCCATCAGGGCCTTAAGTGGCACATCCTCCCAGCAGGGGATATTCACCAGGTCGATCACCAGGTTATTGACCTGGTCTACCAATCCGGGTACGCCAATGCCGATTCCCATGGCTTTGTCGTCGAATACTTGGGCTATGCTTTCTTCTATGGCTTTTATCACATCGTTTACTTCCTGGTCACCGGGTGTAGCACGTGAATATTGTTTTATGATTTTTTCGCCTTCAACAAGAGCTGCCGAAATTTTGGTACCGCCGAGATCTACTCCGATAATCTTCACCCAATGGAAATTTGATGCTGAAAAATTTTGTGTTCCATACTTGTGAGTCGCTATTACTTCTGGTTATTTCCGGATCTGGTAAAAATTTCGGAAAGCCGAACGGTTTTATTGTTCACCAACGGTTTTGCCCAGAAACTAATACTGAGGACAAAACCCAAAGTCACAAAGATGAACATCATACCTATTTTAAGCGTAAACAGGTCGGCAAGTCCCCCGATAAGTATTTGAACTACAGCTCCTCCGGCTATGCCTGTCATAAGGATGCCGGCAAAAGATCCGTGATGTTTTTCAACTGAATTCAATCCCAGGGAGATAACGGCAGGGTACATGATCGAAAGGAAAAAGCCCGAAATGGGAAAGGCCCATGTCGATGTATTTGGCCCTCCGAATAATCCTAAAGCGACACATAGCATGGCTAAAAGGACAAAGTACCTAAGTATGATCTTTGTATCGAACAATTTCATCAGCAAAAGACCCAATACCCCTCCGACAGTCATCAGGCCCCAGAAATAGGAAACCGCATCGGCTCCGGTAGTTTCTGGATCGACGCCGTGGTAGGTGTTCAAAAACTTTGACATCCAGTACGAGATGGCCTGCTCTGAACCCACATAGCAGAACATACCGATAAAAAACAGGACCACATACTTGTTCTTAAACAGTTCTAAGAAACTGGCCTTTGACCCAAGCTTTTCGTCTTCGGTCAATTCCACGCTCGGGAATTTTACAAGAGCGACGACGGCTATCATCAATAAGGCGAGCAGGGCGAATACCCAGTAAACAGATACCCAGGCAAGCGCATCGGGTACCAGGGCCATCAGTTGACCTATGAAGGGCTTATCTACATTCCCCTGGTTGATATTGGAGACCAGGTAAGTATACATCTGCGGGCTGATAAAGGATGCGAGCCCGAAAATGAGCTGTGCAAGTACCGAATTGAAAGCAAAATGTTCTTCGCCACCTGATACCCTCAAGAGGGGATTGATCACGACCTGCAGCGCGGCCATCCCTGTTCCGATGGTAAAAAGGGAAATCATGAATACGCTAAAACTGGGTTTCAAAGCAAAAACAATGGTCCCGATAAAGGCAAGGGCAAAAGCCAGCATCATCATGCTCTTCTCTCCCCATTTTTCAACCAGGAAACCCGAAGGGATGGACATTACACCATAGGCTATGAAAAAGGCAAAGGGGAGAAGACCGGCCATCGTTTCAGTGAGGTTGAAACCCTGCGAAACCGTAGGATTCAATGCTCCCAGGATATTGGTCATAAAGGAAATGATGAAAAATGTCAGTAGTATAAGCGCTACGATGATCGTGTTTCTTTTCATTATTCGGAGTTAATGTGGTATTGCTTATTCATTTCGTTCAATTTCGGTTTCGATGGCGTGCAATAGCTGTTCTGCTCTTTTTTTAATAGTCAGGTTGCCGTTTTTTTGCATCGTAGCCATTGTGTTACGGTAGACAACCTTATTAATGAGCTCGAGCCTGTTTTCAGGGCTATTCAGAATGTGAGTGGAAATGCGCTCCAATTCAGTGTCTGCAACTTTGTTGATCGTGAATTCATAAAAATCCTTAAACTTTTCTTCCATCCTGTCCGAATAGCCGTAGGAGGCAAATGAACCGCGCTCCACCATAAACGGCAAAGTAAAGTTGTCTACAAGTGTAGTGTTATTAAGGTTCGTGTTTTTGGCAAACAGATCCATTTGCTGGTTGAAGTCGACCAATTCTTTTTTCAAATCGCTGTTGCGAATCAGGTTGATTTGATTCGAGTTAATCATTTGAATAAGGGTCGTATTGGCATTGGTAAAGGTCCACCTTACGCTCAGGTCATTCAATTTTGCAAATAGGGTGTCCATATTCTTAAATCCCATGTTTGCCTCGTAGTGTCTTATGATATCGTTCGATTGTTCGATGATGATGTTTTCAAAATCGATATAGATGTCCAACTGGTTGATCTGGGCTTTCATATCGTCCCGCAAATTCTGGAGATATATGCGCTCCTGTTTCCTCAATTTTCGGTTTTCATTCCATGTGTTAACCTGCAGGGCAATTAATATTCCAATAACGACGAGAAAGATTTCCCCAATCGCATAAAGGAGATACCTGTTCAACTTACTATCAATCAGTAATTTTTGTCTTATATGTCTGAAGAATTTTAGCATATGCTCTAAATGGGCTTAGATAAAAACCAGCACTTGAACTTGAGTTTGAACTTGAGCTTGAACTTGAGTTTGATCTTGAGCTTGAACTTGAGCTTGATCTTGAGTTTGAACTTGAGCCTGATCTTGAGTTTGAACTTGATCTTGCATTTCAGTCTCTCTTTTCAAACTTCAAATTCCTCACCCTTCCATTCGACACCTTCATTCCGGTGACCGTACCTGCGTCGCGCACAAACTCGATTTGGCCCATAAACCAGGCATTGCCGGAGAAATGATCTTCTTTGATCGGGGTTAGCTCTATGTCGTTGTGCCGCTGGTGTTTGGCGACCAAGGTGCTGTCTACTATCCGCATCATATACGTGGTCATGAGTTCTTCACTGTAGAAATCACCCTCAAATGCTTCCAGGTCTACCGTCTCCGGATCAAATTCCGGCAGGCGCTGACATAGGGTTTCCTGGCCACCCTGATAAAGCGTAAAATGTTGAATAGAGTTGTCATCGGACCGTTCGAAGATGAGACGGGCACCCACGGACTCTACTGTATACTCCAATTCAGATTTTGGTTCCAATTCCAATTTTGACTGCCCGCTGGCCTGACCATAGATCTTGTTGTCTTCTGATGAAATGGTAAGGATAAAACCTGGAGCAATTTCGTATTGACCCACCAGGTCGGCAAATACCTCAGTGTTGATTTCTGTGATAGCGGATTCTTCTGTTTCGTCCTCGGCATTCTTATCTGATTCTTCTTCAGCACCTGATTTTTCCCCGATATGATTCTCGAGATAGATTTCTGCTATTTCATATGCTTTTCCCGTAGGATTGAAGGATCCGAGATTGCTGAATACAACGATGTTCACATTTTCATCAGGGAATCGCAGCAAAGATGTCCGGTATCCTGCGTCGGCACCGCCGTGGCCGACGGTTCGGAGACCATTCCAGGTGCCAATGACCTGGCCGAAGGCATAGGTGATCGTATCACCGGTAGTCAGAATGCCTCTTTCGTGCATTTGTTCCATCACGTTTTCGTTTCCGACTTTGGGATCCAAAAAATTATGCGCCCATTTAAGCAGGTCTTCGGGGGTGGTAAAGAGGCTGGTGGCACCGGCATTGGCATAGCTCAACACGCGCTTTTCAAATCCTCCTTCTGTCTCTCCGTATGAGTAGGCCCGGTTGGGGACGATCTTTTCATGGTCGTCATAGAAAAGCGTGTTTGTCATACCCAATGGATCAAATATGTTTTCCTTTGTCCACTCGGCGAAGGTCTTGTCCGTGACCCTTTCCACGATCTCCGCCATCAGTGTATATCCCGAGTTGCAATACAGGTATTCTGCTCCGGGATCAAAATTCAGTGCTCGTTGACGGCTCAGGAGCCGCATGATCTGGTCACGCGTGATTACGTCATCGAGTCGCCATCCTGCCATGGCCAAGAGATTCCATTGATCGCGGAGACCACTTGTATGATGTACCAGGTGTTTGATGGTAATGGTTTGGCCAAAATCAGGCAATTCCGGTATATATTTTTGTATGGGATCATCCAGGGTAAGCAAACCGTCATCGGCCAATTGGGCCATACAAAATGCGGTAAATTGTTTGGAGACTGAGGCAATGTGAAAAACGGTATGCGGTACGATCGGTATGCCGTACTCGAGCTGGGCTTCTCCGTAGCCCTTGCTGAAAATTATCTCTCCATCCCTCATGACTGCTACCGATGCACCTGGTGAGCCCTGGCGGTCCCAGGCTATAAAAAGTTGATCTATGCGGTTTTCGGGAGTCGAGGCGATTGGCTCGACCCGCAATATTTCAATGGTATATTTTCCTGTGAGGCCGCTTGGCTGATTATCTTCCAGTCCGGTGACTTCCAAACGATAATTGCCGGCAAGAGAAGTATTCAATGAAATATACTCCGGCCCATTCTGAAAGTTTGGGCTGTCGTAGTCGCCCACTTTTTCACCTTCCGGATCAAAAACCGCAATAGTCAGATCAATCCCCTGCTGGATGACTGCTGCAAAGATGAATTGATCCGCTTGTGCTGTAATGCTATACGTATGCTTCTCACCTAGGGTGAGGGACTTTTCAAGGAGATGGTTTTGTTTTAGATCAATGTCCTGTCCAAATGATATGGTTATGATCAGGCAGAAAAGAGGGGTGACTATGAGCTTGGCAGTTTTCATGAGATTTTTTTTGATTTTGCTTCAGAAAAGAAGGTAGGCATTTATAGTTTTGAAATTAGCAATAATGACGGTGTCTACAGGAGGTTAGAACATTTCCTGAAAGAAAAACAACACCAGCCCATTGGGTTCTAAAAGCGAAAAACTCCTGTGTCCCCATGGCTGATCCGTCAAATCCTGTTTGAATGGAACACCCGCTGATTTGTAATTCTTAAACAAGTCATCGATATTCCCCACCTGAATACCCAGGAAGACACCTTGTGGAGTCCTGTAGTCCAAACCTGCAATGTGTTTACCAGGATCATTGGGGCGATGTAGTATTTCAATTAATCCGGGTCCGGCCTTGAACAGTGCACCTTTGTCGTCTTCACTCCTGTCCCAGGAATGCGCCAGTTGAAAGGTCAATTTGCTTTGATAGAAGTCAAATGTTTCAAGGTACTTATCCGTGAAATACGTAAATCGAAACTGTCCGTTATTTTTTGTGGAGTACATCCAATTCTTTGTCAAGTGCTTTCAGCAAAGACTCGCCACGTCTTTTAGCTTCATTCAATGGTTGCCGCACATACCAGAACAGCTGGTTCTTCTGGCTTCTCAGGAAGTAGAGGTACTCCTTGTCCTTTTTCAAAGCCTCGTAATCATTGGGAATCATCAGCCTGCCTCCGCTCAATTGTTTATCAGGGTCATTCCAACTATTGTTCCACAGTGCATTGAACCGGCTGGGGAACACGTTTTTACTGGCATCCTCGATGATATCCGCATACCGGCTGATCAGTATGTCAAACCTTCTTTGGGCAAATGAATAGTATGAAATAATTTCTTTTTTCAACGTGTCATTCCGGATGATATTCAAGTCGGTGGATGTTAGGGTGGCAAAGACCTCCTGATCCAGGCGGGGCATCCATATGGCAGTGGAGTTCATGAGGTAGAGACTGATGGAATCGTGGTACGGAAGATCGGCATTGATGTGGCGTAGAACGATATTGATATAGTTATTTCGCGATTCAAAATCCCTGATGTCGCCACTTACCCTGGCGGTATCCGATTCGATGCTGGACTTGAATACTTTCAGAAGCTTGATTTCCTCTGCTCTTAATTTTCGTTCTTCATTCCAGTTGTTGACCTGCAGAGCGAGGAGAATGCCAATCATCACGAGCAATATTTCACCAATGGCATAGAGAATGTATTTCTTTAAGCGATTTTCAGTCAATAAGTTTTGGCGGATCTTTCGGAAGAATTTTAACATGGATCACAAGCTGATTATAAAAAGTTAATGTTTCTCTTAATCTATAGCCTAGAAGGTACTGCGTTCATTTGATGACAAACACTTATGCATACTTTTCGCCATTTATCATTTTAATTCCAAAAGTACTTTTTTAGCATTTTCATTTTCCGGATTCAATTCTAATGATTTTTCGTATGCCTTAATGGCATTCGCGGTATCACCGGTTACCAATAGAATTTCCCCGTAGCTGTCAAAGGTGTTAAATGCATTGGGATATATTTCCGTATTCAATTTTAAGATCTTCAATGCGTCCATCGGTCTATCTCCTCTTATTAGCCTGTAGCCCAAACTATTAATCGCTGCTTCAGAGATATTATAGCCCTGGTCATCCGTATCTCCTTTCTGGATGATGTCGAGAATGTGATCGATTCCATTTTCATAGTCCAGTAAATAGGCTAGATTCCTTGTTTGCGATAATTTGATTTTTCCGCTGATGTATTTTTCAATTAAATCTATGGTTTCATCGGTATTTGTCCTAGCACCCCGGTATCTCAATATTTTCATCATTCTCCAGTTAATTGTGTTTTCCAGGAGTATCTGAAATTCAGTATCTTTTTTGAACTGAGCATAATCATTAGGTGCATAATGTAAGCTTTGATGATGATGTCCTGTTTGGAATAATTCTCTCCCGGACAAATCTTCAGCCTTTCTCCCGGAGTTATAGAGGGTATCTTGAGAAACCGCTTGAAAATTATTTTTAACATAATCGGAAAAATAGGTTTGAATATCCGGTTCAATGCTAGTACTCATTTGCAACCGGGGATAATTCCGTGCATAGAGTCTATCCAATCTGCGCTGGATATCTTCGTTTTTTATGAGCTTGAATCCTGCTGACTTAAGAGCGGTATACGCTTTCGATGAAGGGTATAAAAACTCGTCCAGCGTTACATTGACCAGATCAGAGCCAAGACTGTCCGGAAATTCATCCGATGTATTTATGAGCCTTTTGATCTTCCAGGCACTTTCCAGCCAATCGGTCATTTTTGTGAGATTATTATCAATATCCCACATGGTGTTTACCAGGTCAGAGCGAACTTCTACCAGTGCATCCAGTTCTTGCTGACGCAGTTTTCGTTGTTCGTTCCAGTTGTTTACCTGTAAGGCCAATAATATCCCGATCATGACAAGCAATATCTCGCCAATGGCATATTTCAGGTACCTGCTGGTTTTATTTTCATTCATTAGGCGGTAGCGTATTTGTCGAAAGAATTTGATCATAGATCAGGGCTTGGTCATAGATTTTACAAAATAGCTTATCGTCATATTGAGGGTGCATATTATTGATTATTTGCAACCACCTCATTTTCTGAGATCATTGTTTTGGGAATTTAACCATTGTTTTTGGCACCAGACAATTCAAGGATGCGATCAATGGTAGTCTTGATGGTTCTGGATTCGTTATCCGCTGTTCTTCCGAGAATATTGCGAAGATGAGTTCTTCGTTGATAAATGAGATTTTCAAATTGTACACTTTCCAGGACTCCGGCGTCAACCCTTCGATCATCCAATATTCTATAATAATGGAAGTGCTCATTGAGAAAGGGATTATACACCTCTTCCACATATTTCCTTGCACTAAGTTCACCTTCCTGGTAATCTGCAAGTACATCACTCCATGATATCAGGAGCTTGCGCAGCTCTTGATTGGATATCAATTCAAAAGAAGAAGTACTCACAAGTGATTTTATGATCCCTTGCGTAGGATTGAATGTCCAGTTACTCTTGGTTTGCATAAAGATCCTTGCAGGTATGCTGTCTAAGTCCACAGATGCTGCTTCTATAGGAAACCTTTCTATTAAAAAATCGCATGCATCCAGGGC
>JBFKOL010000160.1:0-9268 GCA_041628815.1 Saprospiraceae bacterium
CTGTTAACAAGTCAGTCAATACCTGCCTGCTGCCGTTCTCGAGAATATAGGTAAAACCATTGGCGAGTCGAAGGGCCCGCATTTGGTGATCACCGCGAATCTCGCCATTGTGGTTGAAATCGATTTGGTCAAAATAGGGTCTTACATCGGTCATGGAGCTGAGTCGCCCGTTGGTGGCTTCAAACACCAGCAGGTTAAAAACAAAAGGTGTAGGCCCTGCGAGCACGACATCGCCTACGTCACCGTACAGGTTGATGACCGACGCGCCGAAGTCGATGGCCAGGTTGTCACCACTCAATTCCAGGAGCGTTGGCCCCGGGCTAAAAGTCTGGTCGAGCCTAAGGAAGGAGGCATTCAGGCGTATCAGCCTCGGCAGGTCCGAATTAGATACGAACCGTTGCGCTTCGACCCTGTAGCCATCGACACCTGTGTCAAAAGTGCCGGAGGTGACACCTATGCTGTGCAACACCACAAAGTCATCCGTCAATGTCCAGCCTCCGTTGGCATTGTCAAAAATGACGTCCTGGTTAAAGGTCTGACCATTGGAGGTGATTGTATTTCCGTTGTTACCCGAAACAAATCGGTAGGAGCCGAGGAATTGGTGGTTCATATTGACAGAGAATGCAAGGGAGCCCGAGATCTCTACCGTCCATGCTGCTGCTCCCGTGAGTGCTGGTTGTAGGCCGGTATTCATCCAGATCATGTCGCGGCAAAAGACATCGGCATCGATGTTTACAGCCTGCCCTGCCCCGTTGAAAGAGTTGTCGTCAAAAAAAACATCGTCAGCCGATGTTGGCACGGAAGCGCCACCCGGGCCACCGGAAACCGCGGACCAGTGCTGCTGGTCTGACCAGTCTCCGCTACCACCCACCCAATAGCGGGGTGCTCCTTCCAGGTAGGATATGGAAAGAAACATCAAAATCCCCGTTATCAAGTTGTATTGGAATGAGCCGGTCATTCGCGATAGCATTGCTCGATAGATTTAACTGACTAAACGTTGAATTATTACGTCCCTCATACTTGAGGGTATACCCGGAATCCTATCATAAGGTAAATTCCCGGGACTAATTTAACAGAATTCATAATCAGGTCTAAAGCATTATTTCTATATTGGAAAAACAGGGTTTTGGAACAGTGCCATTGTTATTTCGCTAAGTGTTTCCGGATAATTGAGCTGCCATTTCCCTGGTGAACCAATTTTATAGAACCAAAACTCTCAACCATGCAAAGACTGTCACAGGGTGTGCTGCACAGCATGAGATCTACCCTAATCCTCCTTCTTGTTTTGTCCATATGGAATCCACTGCAGCTCCTGGCCGAAACTCCCAATCATTCGAGCGAAGAATCCAGTTATGGCTTATATGTGCGCTGCCCGGATGACGTAATCGTAGCATGCGGCGACCATTATTACGATGAATTGCCATTGCCCGAGGTACATACAGATTGTGATTATTGCCATGGTGATTACATTTCAGGTTTCATCTACATGGGTAGCTGGAATGGACACAGCTACTATTGCTCCAAGGATAAAATGACCTGGCAGGATGCCAAAGCTTTCTGCAATGACAAGGGCGGATATCTTGCCGTGGTAAGCAGCTCTGAAGAAAACCACTTTCTCGCCAATCTTTTGCAGGCAGATGCTGCCTTCATCGGCCTCAGTGACCATGAGCAGGAAGGCCACTGGAAATGGGTGAACCAAGAACCCGTTAACTATTCCAATTGGTACTATAACCAACCCAACAATTACCACGGGAAACAACACTATGTCGAATTGCTGAAAAATGGGTATTGGAACGATCAATATTACTACAAGAAACTGGAGTTCATCATGGAACTACCCTGTTATTCCATTACCAAAACGAAGGACAAGTATACTTATTCGGGAAGCCACAAAAAGCGGCATATTGAATATAAGGTCAAGGATGCCTGTGGCAATGTCAAATGGTGCGATTATTACATTGTTTACGACCAGGATAGTAAACTGACCTGTCCGAGCAATATTGAGGCGGTCACCAACAGCGGCACTTCCTTCATCACCTGGAACCCACCCATCTACGAGACGTGCTGCACGGATTGTTCCCACGACGATTATCTGCCGGGATACATATACATGGGATCGTGGAAAGGTTCTAAATATTACTGCTCAAAGAAAAAATATACGTGGATTGAAGCTAAAGAAAGATGCACCCGTGATGGCGGATACCTGGCCATCGTCAATGATGAAGAAGAAAATGAGTTCCTGGCCTCTAAGCTCCAGGCAGATTATGCATACATAGGTGTTTCTGATCACGTGAATGAAGGCAAATGGATGACGGTAAACAACAGTCCATGCACCTATTTCAACTGGTATCCCGGGGAGCCTGACAACACCTGGGGTAAGCAACACTATGTCGAAATGAACAGGCACGGGTATTGGAATGACCAGTACAAGGAAAAGAAGCGGGAATACATTATGGAAGTTCCTGACTGTCAGCAGGTGTATCAAATAGAAGGTCCTCGTCCAGGTACGCACATCCCGGTCGGTCACCATCGCGTTACCTACAAGGCTAAAGACGGTTGTGGAAATGAGGATTATTGTTCATTCTATGTCACTGTCAAGCCTGAGCACTATGAACCTTCCTACTGCGAAATTTGGGCTAAACGGACCGACAAAGGATATATTGACCGCGTATCGTTGAACAACAAATGGTTTATTTCAGGGAGCAACGGAGGCTATTACTACCATGATAAGTACTGTGTTAATGTCTACCAGGGACACTACCTATACGTGAAGTTGCGTCCGGGATATGCGCATCACTATAACAAGGCATACTGGAAAATTTACATCGACCGCAACCAGGACGGTGATTTTGAAGATTCCTATGAATACATAGCCAAGGGAAGCGGATATGGCACGTTAAGCGCTAAAATACCTATCCCACAACATGTAAAGCCGGGCAAAACGAGACTCCGAGTGATCATGAAGATCGGTGGATATCCGAGTTATACTTGCGGGAAGTATGAATTTGGAGAAACCGAGGATTTCTGTATTTACGTCAGGGATCACAAATCCGTCAGCAAAGAAGGAAAGTCAGGAGAGAGCTTTGACCCCATTGAGTTGACTGCCGATGCACCGGAGATTGTATCCGAAGGGTTGGAAGTCTTCCCCAATCCGGCCACGGACAGGGTAGTGGTGCGCATTACAGGACTTTCCGGAACCCAGTCGGTCCGCATTGTGAATATGGCTGGCCAGGTGGTGAAAGAGATTCGTGTTCCCATACGGGAAGAGATAAGTTTGGATCTGTCCGATATTCATCCAGGAATTTATATGGTCACCGCTTTAGATGAAACTGACAAAATCCACTACAAGAAACTGGTAATTCAATAATTATATACGGGGAAGGATCACGAGATCCTTCCCCAATCTTTATACTTCATCTTCAATCTTTCCAGCGTTTGTCTGAGGATTTGATTTTCGGAATTTTGAAGTTCCGGGTCTTTATCGAGGATGGCAAGGGCCAGGTGTCTCGCGGTCTGTAAAATGCGAACATCGGATACGAGATCTGCCAATTTGAATTCCTTTACACCACTTTGTTGGGTACCTTCCATGTCGCCGGGACCTCTCAGCTTCATATCTACTTCTGCAATTTTAAAGCCATCGTTGGTCTGGCACATCGTCTTGATACGTTCTTTGGCGTATTGATTTAGTTCGGTTTTGGTCATGAGCACGCAGTAGGACTGATCTGCTCCCCTGCCTACTCTTCCGCGCAATTGATGCAATTGTGACAAACCGAAGCGTTCTGCATTTTCGATGATCATGATGGAAGCATTGGGTACATTTACGCCTACTTCGATGACCGTGGTGGCGACCATGATCTGTGCCTTGCCTTTGACGAATTGATTCATTTCGAGATCTTTGTCCTGTGGCTTCATCCTGCCATGAACCACCGCTATTTGGTATTCCGGCCTGGGGAAGTACTGCAGAAGTTCGTCGTAGCCCATCTGAAGATTTTGGAGGTCGAGGCTTTCTGATTCTTCGATAAGCGGATAGACCACATAGATCTGGCGTCCGGCAGTGATCTCTTTCTTCATGAATTGAATGATCTGCATGCGGTGTGCTTCCACCCTGTGAATGGTTTTGACGGGTTTGCGACCGGGAGGAAGTTCATCTATCACCGATACATCGAGGTCTCCATATGCAGTCATAGCAAGGGTGCGGGGGATGGGCGTGGCTGTCATCACCAGAATATGCGGAGGCACATCCTTGTTTTTGGTCCACAAACGCGAACGCTGCACTACACCGAATCTATGTTGTTCATCAGTAATGGCCAGACCGAGACGCTTAAATCGCACCGGATCTTCGAGCAAGGCATGGGTGCCGATGAGGATATGTATATGCCCGTCGCGCAGAAGCCTGAGCAACTCCCGTCGTACTTTGCCCTTGACGGATCCGGATAGGAAAGCTACATGGATACCGAGACCCCTAACGGCCTCAGAAATGGATTGATAGTGTTGCTGGGCCAGGATTTCTGTCGGAGCCAACATGCACGCCTGGTAACCGTTATCTAAGGCGATCAGCATGGACATCAGGGCTACCACAGTTTTTCCGCTACCGACATCTCCTTGTAGCAAACGGTTCATCTGTACACCACTTCCAAGATCACCCCTTATTTCACGCATGACCCTTTTCTGGGCTTCTGTCAGTGCGAAAGGCAGTTTTTCACTGTAAAAGCGATGGGTAAAAAGACCGACTGTTTCGAATCGCAAGCCCAATAATTTTTTCTCTCGTTGTTTTTTGATCTGGAGTATCCGTAACTGCAGATAGAACAATTCTTCAAATTTGATGCGGTTGGAAGCGGCACTCAGATGTTTATGGGACTGTGGAAAGTGAATCCAGTGGTATGCATCGTGTCGCGAACACAGCTTTAAGGATTGAAGCAGCTTGTCAGACAAGGTTTCTAATAGAGTGGATTCATTCAGTGAGGATAGAATATTTTTTACAATCTTGCGTCTGGCACGAATGCCGAGACCCCTTGCATTTAACAATTCTGTAGAAGAGTAAACGGGCAAAAGGCCTCCTTCATTGGTAACTTCTGACATCAATTCCATTTCTGGATGGGCAATACTTTTGACACCCTTGTATACATTCACCTTGCCATAGAGAATATAGGGCTCATCGATCTTTAGAGACTCGGAAAGCCACTTTGCTCCCTGAAACCATGTGAGTTCGATGAATCCTGAAGCATCCTTAAATGTTCCTTTGAGCCGACTGCGATTGCGCCCCCTGACCATTTCAAGGTTGATCAATTCTCCCTTTAACTGTACTGAGTCTCCATGGCGTATGTCTTTGATGAGGTTGAATTCCGACCTGTCGTCGTACCTGAACGGCAGATGGTCCAACATATCCTCGACGGTTGATATGTTCAACTCCTTGCTGAGGATTTTGGCACGTGCTTCGCCAACGCCTTTGGTGTATTCGATTTTCTGATTGAGAAATCCCATCTGACAAATGGAAAGGTGCAATAAAATTAAACTTTTATCGAGGGCTATGGTGTTACTCTAATGGGCAATTCATATTAGGAAGATGTAATGTTGTTATTGGAAGCCCATTATAGATCGTATCTTCATTAAAGAGGGTTTGAATAAAAGCTGAACGCATGGAAACAAGAAGACAAAAACAAGTGGCAGAACTGATCAAACGAAATTTCAGTCTTGTCCTGATGCAAGAAGGACCAAACATCTATGGATCCGAAGTGATGGTATCTGTCACCAGTGTAAACATGTCGCCGGACCTGGGGCTGGCAAAGATCTACTTGAGCATTTACAATTCAGACAACAAACAAGCAGTCATGATGGAGTTGGAAGAACATAGGACACGGCTCAAGCAATTACTTTCACACCGTATCAGAAAGCACATCCGGCGAATGCCTGATATAGACGTCTATATGGATGACACGTTGGATGAAATGGCCAAGCTGAACGCATTGTTTGACCGGATCAACAAAAAATAAAATCACCTAAGTTCTGCTAAAAAATCTGATTGGGCCGGATCAAGGGTTGCCATTATCCTGAAAACCTCGCGTTGTTCAGATTTTACCGAATTCTTAAAGATTTCAAGTATTTCGGCCCGTTTGCTGTTTGAGAACATCTGGACAATCATGGAATTGGGATAGGTTTCATTGACCCTGGCTACCTCTTTAAGGGCACTTAGCATGATGGCTTTACTGGTGGTTAAATCCTTATGCATCTTGTCAAGGCTATTACGGTGGTAAGAGTACATTGCCTGCCGGAACGTCTTGACGCGTGGATTCAACAGGTTTTCTATCAACCAATACCTGTTCCGTTCTCCACCTATTGCCGTCCAGCTCTGGTCTATGCCTGAAACATTAGGGGGTATGCTGGATATGATGTCATTGGCAGCACGGAAATAGGGTTCTCCACCCAATTCCGAGAATGTATCGTAATCAAAACCCAGGATAACATAGACATAATAGGTCAATATCGAGGATAAGTTGTCGGTAAAGGCGGCAGAATTGTTGCGCAGAGGCTGCAATTCCTCGTAGGTAAAGGCAACATCCTTATCAACATGATTCAGGATAGGACTGGTATAGTTGCTGCCAAAAACAGGCCGGCCGGTACTTATGTAAATGTCGGCTATGAAGGAATTTGCACTTACATCGTCTTTTATATTGAACTGAATAGAGCCCTCGATTCTCTCCTCGGGCTCATATTCGTGGTTTGTAAACTTGCTGTTGTTGAAAAAATTGCGAATTTCCCGTTCAAGTGTTTGCAGGGTTTTGGGGTCGGCAGTTTTCAATGCCGGCGTTGTCACTTTCACATCGATGTTCAGTTCCTGACCGTACAGGAAAGTCCCAAATATCAGCAGAAAGGGAATGAGGAGATGTTTTGACATATTATGCGTGCTATTCTTCAAACGGCTACTGCCTTGGTTTCATCCAACAGCGTTACGACCTGGTCTACTATATCCCGGGCCACGTCTCGCTTAGATTTTAACTCATAGTGAAGAATCTTATTGTCTTTGCGTAGTATGGAGATCTTGTTGGTCGAAAATTGGAACCCGGCGCCTTTTTCGCGCAGGGAGTTGAGTACGATGAAGTCGAAATTTTTTGACTCCAGTTTTTTCATTGCATTGGATTCTTCATTCTCCGTTTCCAGGGCAAACCCAACCGTCATCTGGCCCGGTTTTTTATTCATTCCCAATTCGAATGCTATGTCCCTGGTCCTTTCCAGGTCAATGGACCACTCCCTACCTTGTTTTTTTATTTTTTCGTGGCTCACAAACCGCGGCCTATAATCCGCGACTGCTGCCGCCAGTAAGGCGATATCTTTATCATCGAATGCTGCCATACTGGCCTCATACATTTCCTGTGCGGTGACAACTGGTATGGTTTTGACATTCTCGGTATTACACGACAGGTGGGTAGGGCCCAGAATGAGATCGACCTTTGCTCCGCGAAACGCACATTCTTCGGCGAGACAAATACCCATCAATCCACTTGAGTGATTGCCTATGAAACGAACCGGATCAATGGCTTCCCTGGTGGGTCCGGCTGTAATCATCACCTTTTTGCCTTTGAGATCGTCGCAAGAGTTGAAGAAATGCTTCAATGTGGCGACGATATCCTCAGGTTCAGCCATCCGTCCATCTCCTACCAGTCCGCTTGCCAATTCTCCATGCCCAACGGGTATGATGTAATTGCCAAAATCCTGGAGTTTTCGAATGTTTTCAACCGTTGAAGGATGCTTCCACATATCAAGATCCATAGCCGGGGCGATAAAAACGGGACACTTTGCACTGAGGTAAGTGGCTATAAGCATGTTGTCTGACTGTCCCTGAACGAGTTTTGAGAGGGTCGTAGCAGTGGCTGGAGCGATGACCAGTGCATCTGCCCATAGACCCAATTCCACATGGTTGTTCCAGGCATCATCATCGATAAGGTCAACTTCTACTTGGTTTTTGGAGAGCGTGGAGAAACTCAAGGCGCTGACAAACTCGGTCGCCGCGTGGGTCATGACAACCCTGACTTCCCAGCCTGACTTGACGAGAGACCGGACGAGCAAGAGAGATTTGTAAACAGCAATACTCCCCGAAACGCCGACGACAATTTTCTTCAAAATATTATCGTCGATGATATCAGAACTGTTCTTCCGTTTCTTTCACATTGCGGTATTCAAATTCAAGTTTGTCGGATATGAATTCTTGGGTGGCGATCACTGCGGGATTGGGAAGTTTTTCGTAAAACTTGGATATCTCGATTTGCTCTTTATTTTCCTGGATTTCTTCAATGGTATCCGTACTAATCGCAAATTCTTCCAGTTTGCCGTGCAATTCAATTTTGAGATCTACATTGAGCTGTTCGGCTCTTTTTGCAATAACTGCGATGGACTCGTAAACGTTCGTGGTTTTTTTTGCCAAAGAACTCAAGTCTCGCGCCTTTAGGTTCGGGTCAATGCCCTGCACCTTGGTTTTAATATCAGCCATTTTGAATATTGTTTAGTGCCTCTCGGCTGTTGTTTCTATAATTGATTACTTCTTCTGAACGTTCTGAATTGCCATGCCTTTTCAGGTAAGCCTGGCACCGGTTGACAGTTTCATTGTACCTCTCCTCCTGTTTGGTAAAAATACTGTTGATGGCAAGTTCATAACTCGCCTTTACCATCAGGTACATGGCTTCCTCTTCTTTTTCACTTCCTGGAAAATCCTTTAGAAGATTGTTGAGGCTCTGAATTGCCGAACTGTAGTTGCGCATATTGTAATAGAGCTTTCCCGTGTCAAAGGCCTTCAACTCCATTTTATCGCGCAATTCATCAATGTATTCGTTGCACTTCGGTACGCGTTCGCTTTCAGGGAATGTGTTCACAAAAAGCTGAAAAGCGTCAATCGCTTTTTGAGAATTGGTTTGGTCCAGTTTGTACTTGGGTGACAACTTATAATTGGAGTAAGCATGATTAAACAATGCATCCTCTCGCTTTGGACTTGTGGTATAGGTGTCCGCAAAAGTCTTGAAATAATGCGCGCTCAGGATATACCGCCTGTCGAGAAAGTGAGCATTGGCATACTTGAAATAGAGATCCTCTGCCTCGGCACGACCACGGAATGATGGTATGACCAATTCATACAAGGTGACGGCCTTTTGATATTCTTTGATTTCGTAATTTCTGTTGGCTTCCTCATAAAT
Organism: Saprospiraceae bacterium; assembly: GCA_041628815.1. Lineage (GTDB taxonomy): Bacteria > Bacteroidota > Bacteroidia > Chitinophagales > Saprospiraceae > JBFKOL01. The sequence goes on from JBFKOL010000160.1 coordinate 9,180, forward strand.
CAACTCGGCATTCCCACTCGTGCGAATTCGTTCAAACTCAGAACGGCAAGAACATAGTAAAACCAAGGCCACTACCAAACAAGTCAAGA
>JBFKOL010000161.1:0-9264 GCA_041628815.1 Saprospiraceae bacterium
AGTAGATTTGAACGACGCCAAAGCAGGACGAACCTATAAAGAACAACTGGATAATGAACGGGAATTACCAGGTAAAACCGGCATCATCGACCTGGACGCATTTCTCGGGTCACTTGTACAGATTGGTTATGACGGTCCTGTGAGGGCAGAGCCATTCAACAATGCTCTCAATGCAATGGATGACGAGGCGGCAGTCAAACTAACTGCTGAAGCCATGAAAAAGAGTTTGCACAAATTCGACTGATTTGATGATGGAATGCTTCCGACGATTCGTGGATACATTGATGATCTTTACTGGTAATCCAGCCGGCATGTTTAATATAACCGGAGTGCAAGGTATCTTAATTATCGATGGACCAAGAAGACCTCAAGGATTCTTGGTTTTAAGTTTATTAGTCTTTATGGCATGCAAGCCGGAAAAGCCCCGCGAATTGATTTCAGATCCACCCAAAAACGTCGTACGTGCCGACCGTTATGAAGTTACTGTAGCACAGTTCAGAGAATTTATCACCTCAACAGGACATATAACGACAGCGGACTCCTTTGCATGGTCAGGTGTCTTTGATACAATTTTGATGGACTGGAAAATCGTCGAAGGAGCTAATTGGGAACACCATGACGGTCACACCATAGCTGAAGACATTATGCCGGTCGTCCATGTAAGTTATTTTGATGCCTGTGCCTACTGCAAGTGGAAAAATGGCCGTTTACCATCGGCCGATGAGTGGGATTTGATAGCGGGAGATACCGTAATCACTGGTAACGTATGGCAAGGACTGTTTCCCTACGTTGACAAGGGAGACGATGGATACCGTATTAAGGCAGCACCTGTAGGTCAATTCACTCCGAATATTTCGGGCTACTACGATTTGTTTGGAAACGTGTGGGAGTGGACGTCGAGCATACACAGGGGAAAGGGTGAACGCATCATCAAAGGGGGAAGTTTTCTTTGTGACTACAACGTATGCCAGGGGTATATACCCTCTCGTTTTCAGACCACTGCCGATGACAGCGGTCTTAATCATCTCGGTTTCAGATGTGTTTACGACCCTTGATCATCGCGGTTTTATAATACCCATTTTGCGCATTTTCGAGCGAAGGGTAGATGGGTTCATATGAAGTTTTTCACTCATGCTTCCCGGCCCTTCTATTTTCCAGTTGCACAGGTCTCCGACTTTCAAAATGTGAACGCGGATGACATCTTCGAAATGCAAAGTATCGGTGGCTTGACCATCCGTGGCACGGATCAGTGCTTTAATATGATCTGATTGGAGGGTTTCGCTTCTTGTAAAAAGGATGGCTCTTTCGATAACGTTTCTCAACTCCATGAGATTTCCTGGCCAGGAATGCTCAACCAACCATTTCATCACCTCATCGCTTATCGATGGTGTAGCCATACCCAATGTAGCTGAGATCCGTGATACAAAATAGTGTGTAAAGTCGGGGATATCATCTTTTCTTTCCCTTAGTGGCGGTACCTGGAGCGCCCTGCTGTTCAGAATCTTAAGAAAAGGTTTATTCTTTAAGCCAGATTGGTACAATCTCTTTGGATCCCTTTCGGATGTAAATATAAGTTTAATGGCAGGTATGCGAAGAGAGACGCGTCGTACCAAATCGGGCACCTTCTTCAAAGCCCAGGATGGTAGTTTATGGAAATGATTCATCACTATGATCCCGCCTTGCCCAAGGCCATACTCTTCCAGCCAGCTGTCAGAACTTGTCTCTCCCTGTGAATAGATATGGTGCCCGAATGTACCTTCCTCAATCAGGGCACAGTCTACCATTAACATCTTTCCCCGAGGACAACAAATCTCAAGGATCTTCTTCGTTACATACTGTTTCCCAGTACCTTTTTCTCCATAGATGTATACGAGATCATTGTCACCTGTAAACAATTCGAGACGGCGCCTGAATGCTACCATGGCCTTACCGCTCCCAATGATAGGTCTTGAGGTGTCGGGTCCAACGATTCCATATGCATTTGTTATGTCGGATTGTCCAAATACCGTTTTAATGGCTTCAATATCCCTCGTCTGGCCTTCTATCTTTGAATACAGTCGGCGTCTTTCCATTACGTTGGCCAGGATATTGGCCAGCAGTTGTAATCTTATCACGGTTTTGGGATTCCAATTGATCTTAGACTTAAGGTGGTCAAAACCAAATGCACCATAAAAGTATTCGCCCGTCATGACAGGAACATAAAGAAGTGATTTGACAGAAAGTGCGGAAATCATTTTTTGGAATGAAACAGAAAACACCTTGAGGTCTCGTTCACTGCGTATAACCAGGGGTTTCCCCAACTGAATTTTCTTGACTGCAACGGGAAAAATTTCCCTCACGGGAATTTGTTGAAAATCACTGTCTTTCAGGTATGCAGCCGCTTCAGGGCCGACGCTGCGATAAGTCATACTGGCAGTTTCACTTTCGGGATCATACTTGAAAAAATAGCAGTTGTCCACCTTCATCAAATCCCTCAAGTGATCCATGAAAATACCTATTTTGAGCTCGAACTTGTGTATGCGGGCCTTGGTAAATACGGACATCGCCTGGTGTACCAATCGTTCAAAAGCCTCTGATGATATGGCTGCATCCGGGAGAGATCGGGGTGATTCGCTGGATTTACTCAATTGGTTCATAGATTCTTGTAGCGGAATCGGCAATATAATTTTTCATTCACCCAGCAAGACGCCCGTACCGATATTTCGTCATCTCTTGTTTTTATTAAGGTACACAAATTTTGAGGATTTTACATGAATCGAAACAACCGTAGATATCAACTCTTACTGGTAATTTTCTGTTTGAGATCTTCACCCATTCAGGACGATGAGCGTTTTCGTACAACATGCGATGAATGAAATTGTTACTTTTGTTTTGATGGTCAATAGGAGGCTTCTTTCACTTTTATAATTAGGTAGGTATGCAGATTTCGACGCTCTCTTCCCGGTATTACATGAATCTTGAAGATCAACATGGCGCACACAATTATCACCCCCTTCCGATCGTGCTTTCTCGCGGTGAAGGAGTTTATGTTTGGGATGTCGAAGGTCGCAAGTACTTTGATTTTCTATCTGCCTATTCCGCTGTAAATCAAGGACATTGCAATCCGCGCATAGTGGCAGCTATGGGTAGTCAGGCAGGAAAACTAGCTCTCACATCTAGGGCCTTTTACAATGACCAGCTGGGGCCTTTCGAGAAGTTTATTACGGAATTATTTGGCTATGACAAGGTGTTACCGATGAATAGTGGGGCAGAGGCAGTAGAGACTGCAATTAAGATTTGTCGCAAATGGGGCTATGACGTAAAAGAAATTCCTGCTGACCAAGCCATCATCGTCGTCTGTGGCAAAAACTTCCACGGCCGCACCACGACGATCATTTCATTCTCCAGCAACCCCAATGCCAAGGGTCATTTTGGTCCATATACCCCCGGCTTTGTGTCGATACCTTACAACGATATTGATGCGCTTCAAAAAACTTTCGAAAAATACGGCGACCGTGTCGCTGGATTTCTCGTCGAACCTATACAAGGTGAAGCTGGTGTCAACGTCCCGAACGATGACTTTATTCCACGCGCCGCAGCATTGTGCCGGAAACATAATGTGCTTTTGATCGCGGATGAAATTCAAACTGGTCTTGCAAGGACAGGTAGCCTTTTAGCAGTGTGTGGGGACTGCACATGTGAAAAGAGATGTGAACGGCAGAAAACATATACGCATCCCGACGTGCTGATTTTGGGAAAGGCCCTGTCCGGTGGCATGTATCCTGTATCTGCAGTTTTAGCCGATGATGAGGTGATGGGCGTCATTCATCCCGGGCAACATGGAAGTACCTACGGTGGCAATCCGTTGGCATGTGCCATAGCCATGGAAGCACTGAAAGTCATGGAGGATGAACAACTTATGAAAAACGCACGACATCTTGGAGAAATCTTTCGCCAGCGCATGCAACAACTCGTTGAGAAACATTCCATTTTATTGCTTGTAAGGGGAAAGGGATTGCTCAATGCTCTGGTAATCAACGATTCACCCGAGAGCACCACGGCTCGTGACATCTGCATAATGCTGGCACAAAATGGATTGCTTGCAAAACCCACACACGGGAACATAATCCGTTTCGCCCCACCACTGGTAATGACACAAGAAGAACTCCATCAGTGCTGTGATATCATTGCAAGGGCTTTTGATGCCTATGTTGAAAACATGGTATCATGACAATTGCCCTGGCAGGAATTTGCTTTGACGACAAGTCTAGCTTCCTGAAGGGTTCTGCCGAAGCACCTTCATTCATCCGTAAGGTGTTGCACGACGGTTCTTCAAATTTCTATGCAGAGAATGGCACAAATCCATTCAATCACCTGGTCGATGAAGGAGACTTTCAAGACCTACAGTACGCCCAACTGGAAGACATTGTGACATCACTTCTCAAGAAGCACGGCCGTGCCTTAATTTGGGGAGGCGATCACTCCATCACTTATCCTATCATCAAAGCCTATTTTTCCTACTACGGTGCTCTTGACATCATCCAGGTCGATGCTCATGGCGACCTCTATGATGAATTCGAGGGAGACCGACATTCGCACGCTTGCCCATTTGCCCGCATTATGGAAGAAGGTCTATGCAGGCAATTGACACAGATAGGCATACGTACATTGACCCCGCACCAAAGATCACAGGTAGAAAGTTGGAATGTTCAATGTTTCGAGATGAAAGACATCGAAATCACCCGTTTGCCCAGTCCCGTCGGACCGGTTTATCTAAGCATCGACCTCGATGGTTTTGACCCATCGTACGCTCCGGGAGTTTCGCATTATGAACCGGGAGGTCTGAGTCCTCGCTTTGTGATTGATTGGCTTCACCAACTTAAAGTGCCCATTGTCGGCGCAGATATTGTAGAGTACAATCCCTCACGGGATGTGAATCATATGACTGCATACCTGGCCGCAAAGCTTACAAAAGAAGTGGGTGCCGCGATGGTCAGCAATTCCATTGATTAAATCAGGTCACCACCTCCCAGTATAATATTTCATTTGTCACCCTCTATGGACGGTACACCAGTTGATTGCGTCACCCAATCACGAAATCTTTCGAGCGAGTGTTGGTCAACCTTTTTGAACATGCGTCGGAAGAAGGCAAACATACATCTGTGAATGTAGTTGCGCCCCCTACATGTGTGCTCTCCTTTCACCGTTGTTATTCCGTTGGATTCTTCAAAATAATAGTCATCCTGTTTGATCATTTGCCCTCCTTCCGTCCTCAGGGCGATGCGCTTTTTCGGTTCAAAAACCACCACGGTCTCCGTCATAACCATTCTTTCTCCGTTGTTCTGTACGGTGATCCTGTTTCGGCTGCCTACCTTACCAGGTTCTTTGGAAATCTCGACAATGTTTTCGATCTCTGAAAGCCAATGGATCATCATAGTTCGGTCATTAAATTGCGACCATGCCCTATCGAGACCAACCTCTATGCTGATTTCTGTTTCATAGGTCACCTTCTCCCGTACGATGCCGGCACTAAAAAAGACTACCATAATCGTGAGAAGGACACCAATTACCGTCAAAATGGAAATCCGCATAAATCCGCGTATCAATCCAGAATTAAAGAGATAGGGCAATGATCCGAACCCATGATCTGGTCATGGATGAGACTGTCTTTTACAGAAGGCAAAAGAACCTTATCCACAAGGAAGTAATCGATTCTCCAGCCAACATTTTTTTTTCGGGCACCAAAACGGGTGCTCCAGAAGGAATATTGAACTTTGTCGGGATAAAATGTACGAAACGCATCCTTGAAGCCCACTTTCAAGAGACGGCTCATGCCATCGATTTCCACCTGTGTATATCCCGATGTCTTGTTGTAATTGGCTTTGGGGCGCGCAAGGTCGATGGCTTGATGAGCCACATTGAAGTCTCCCGTAACGATCAGGGGTTGCTCTTTCCGCCTGGCACGTAGGTAACTGGCAAAAGCTTTGTCCCAGCGGCTGCGGTAATCGAGACGCTTCAGACCACTTCCGCTATTGGGGACATACACATTGATCAACGTAAAATCTCCGAAATCGGCAGTGATTACCCTCCCTTCCGAATCGTGAACCTTTACCCCAATATCCATCCATACTTTTTTCGGTGGTATTTTGGATAAGATGGTAACCCCTGAATATCCTTTAGTCTCTGCTTCATTGGAATAGATATGAAAACCATTCAGTGCTTCGAGGGCTTCTTCAGCCTGCGCCGCATTGGCTTTGGTTTCCTGAAGACAACAGATATCTGGGTCTAGTATCGTTAGCTCTTCAAAGAAGTTTTTTTTGACAGCGGCACGGAGACCATTAACATTCCACGAAACAATCTTCATCGAAACAATTTTCAATCAGAAAATCCGGTATTCTTATGAGTTCCGTCGCAATAAGGCTTGTTGCCTGAAGCTCCACAGCGACACAAGGCTATCCTCGGTTTCTTACTTACGGGAGATTCCCCTAAATAATCCATGTCCACCTCTCCTTCAACCATGATCGGTCCATTGCGTATATACGTAATCTTGACAGCAGAATCTGTCTTTTTCACTGGTTCTGTGCCAAGGGAAAGAGCTCCTGAAGGACAACGTGCCACAACTTCCCTGATGCGATCCTCTTCACCCCCGTCCAGGTCGATCCACGGTTTATCTCGCGGCTTAAAAACAGATGGTAAGCCTTTTACACAGTTACCAGAATGAATGCATAGGTCAGACTTCCAGATCACGGTCAGTCCTTCTTTGGTATATTTCTTTTCCATAGTCTTTTGTGGTGATTGATTACGAGATTATGTTTCGCTCAAGATAAGCCGTTGCGGCCACCTAAGAAAATACGCATGGATCGTTTACTAATTAAATCATAATGCATGTCGCAGAGTTGATGCACATGATATATTTCCCTATCTTCCTATTGATGATGCGTCGATCTCTGTTGCCGGTTTTTTTGATTGCTCTTTTCCTGGCCAATAAGAGCGGTGTCATAGATATCAGTTTTTTGACCATTCAAGGATATGAACTTAAGGAGACCATACTCAACTACGGATGGCATTACAGGTACGGCGATCCGTTCACCTCTGGCGAAACCATTCAAAACAGACATTATGAAGATGCATCTTTTACCTTAAGGCCCAGGTATGACCACATGTTGAAAAAAGACCTTTCAGACCTGGTTGCCCGCACAGAAGCGGTCCAACTAATTGATCATGAAACGCGTACAATGGTCACAGATAAATACGGTATCCAAATATGTTTGGACCACAAGATATTTACCAGCAAAGACTCTTCTCTTTTCAAGAAAATTGTGAACATGGATATTCTTTATCAGTTGGAATTGTACGACAAAGAGTGGTGTGATCTGATATATTCCTCCAGCAGCAGCAAATATTGGATAAGGAATGAATTGATAGTGACAGGATATACATCACCAGGATTTTTAACCAATAAATTGGACGAACTGATGTATTCACAAGTATCATCAAGGGTGAAGGGATTTATTGAACGCTACGAAAATCCTTCGAGCAGACAACGTTTCTGGGAAAAAACACCTGAAAACTCCCCATCAGGTGGTGCAGTTAAAGCAAACTGGATCCTAAAATGACAAGAATAGCCATATTTGCCTCAGGAAGAGGATCGAATGCTATCAAAATACATCAATATGGTATAAATACGGGTTTCTTCGAAGTAAGTCTAATTGTATCAAATAAGAAGAATGCTGGCGTCATCGACTATGCAAGGACCCATGAAATTCCATTCACGATTATCGACCGGGCCACCCTTTACGATTCCGAGACCATAGCTGATGAACTCATCCAAGCCGAGATTGACCTTATCGTTCTTGCAGGTTTTCTTTGGCTCGTACCTGGCTATCTGGTAGACAGCTTTCCCGGAAGGATCATCAATATTCACCCGGCGCTTCTGCCGGCCTATGGGGGGAAGGGCATGTACGGGAAATTTGTTCATCAGGCAGTTGAGCAAGCTGGAGAGGCCTTCAGTGGTATCACCATACATTACGTGAATAAAGTTTACGACGACGGGGCATTTATACTTCAGACCAGGACGCCTGTAAATGGATTGACAGCCGAGAAAATCGGTGAAGAAGTTCTTAAGTTGGAACATTTTTTTTACCCCAGGGTAATAGGAGAATTGGCATCCCACTTCAAAGCTGCGGGATAATCAGCCGCAATTTTGTCGCGGTAGTTGTACAAGTATCCTGCCAGTCCATAAAGGCCACCGGTATGGACGAATATCACCTTTGACCCTTTGGCAAAAAAGCCGGCATTGACCAATTCAAAAAGGGTCATGACTCCTCTGGCCGTATAGATCGGGTCGAGCAAAATACTATGACGGTTCCAAAAATCTCCGATGAAAGGCAGAATGCGACGATCGTAAGAGGCAAAGCCTACATCTGGCAAGGATGGGAAAACCTGAACGGGCCTGTTGGGAGAAATCCAGTCGAGGGCAGTAAGTTCATGGGGTATCTTTTTCAAGGCCGAAAAAGCACAAACCATCACCTTATTGGGTATATGTTCGGCCAATGCAGCAGCTGTTGTACCCGTTCCTAAACAAGTGAAAGTATGAGTGATGACCTTGTCGGTTTGTGCAGATATTTCTGACCAGATTTCCCCAAGGCCTTCAAATGCTGCCATCCCGGCTCCACCCTCAGGTATGACGAGGTCCCCCCTGTTCCACTTCTTGAAGTCCTGTTGTATTGCGCGATATTCGGCAGGTGATGCAATTTGTATTTTCATCCCCAATTGTCTCAGTTCCCGGATTACAGGATTCGACTCGTCGAGAATATGACTTCTAACTATACCGATTGACGGTATCCCGAGGAGATGAGCAACCCCGGCAACAGCAAGTAAGTGATTGGAGAAAGCTCCGCCAAAAGATATGATCCGGTGTGGTCTTTCTCGAGAATATGCCTTGAGGAAACCCAGCATTTTCCGCCATTTGTTTCCAGAGATCAATGGATGAATCAGATCATCTCTTTTGAACCAAAGTTCTATATCCCGATCTGCCAAGTGGTCCTCTTCAAGGAATTGAAGTGGAGATGGAAGAGTGAGATACGCCCTTACATCTGATAAATCAGGAGAATTACGGGTTGATGATGACAAATCTGCGCGTGAAAAGTTTGTTATTTTGACTGTCGGCCAGAGAATAAATGTAAGTCCCTTTCGGCAGAAAACTGAAGTCTTCTACCATGGTCATGTTTCTGGAAACATCATAATCCTGCCGCCATATGGGTTTGCCAATGATGTTGTAAATCG
>JBFKOL010000162.1:0-9214 GCA_041628815.1 Saprospiraceae bacterium
AGAATTGAACCTTAGGACATCATTATTTAGGGATCTATCATGGTTAAGAAGATTTTCTTGATGAATATCAAGTAAATCTTTTCCAAGCCCAAACCCATCGATTAGTTGGCTTATCGTTCTTACCACCTCGTTCTTACCGGTTAATTTTGATCTGGAAATAGTTTGAGACAGGGACTGTAAATGTTCATTCTTACGCGTTCTGAGTCCCAGGTAAGGTAACACCTCAAAAGCTTTATCTAGTACCTTTTGATGTTGAGGTGTAGGTACATCAACCTCTTCAATAATGATTTGGGCATTAAGGACAGTATCTATCCACCCATTAATTAACTGAATTTGGGTCTCTTCCTTTTCGATTTCGATTGCTATAGATATTTTTTCATTTTCCAGGATGGAGATCAAAGTTTTACTGTCCCTTCGTTCCTCGTTCCAATTATTTACCTGCAATGCAATCAGAATACCAATTACCACGAGTAGTATCTCCCCAATTGCATAAACTAAGTATCTTTTTAGATTTCCTTCTTTAACTAATTTCTGCCTTATCCTTCGGAAGAACTTTATCATTGACCCTTCAATTTATCCTTTGGTCTCCTAATGACCACCAACTAGTTTATAACTTCTACAAAATAGTGATTTACTAACCTGTCCGGCAGGTAATGTTCGTAATTGTTGTCCATTATTCATAGGTCCATATCGTCCAACGGACTACCGACATTCCTGATGTCCCTGCCTCCCAAATGTGTGTATATCATAGTCGTCTTTGGAGAATTGTGGCCAAGAATTTCCTGGATGTATTGAATATTTATCCCCTTCTTTGTGAGGTGTGTTGCGAAAGAATGTCGCAATGTATGCAACGTTATCTTTCTTCTTATTTTAGCTCGGTCAGCAGAACGTTTTAGTACCTGAGATGCACTGCTTCTACTATATTTTCCTCCCTTAACACCTTCAAACACATACTTCTTTGATCTGAACATTCGGTAGTACCTCTCCAACTGAATGACTAGTTTTTCTGACAACGGCACCCTGCGATCCTTCCTTCCTTTGGCCCTTCGAATGTAAATCAACCCCTCCTTACGCCGAATATCAACCCATTGAAGATCTAGAGCTTCCCCAATGCGCAATCCACAACTGTAGATCATCATGAGCAAAGTCTGGTGTTTCAAATTGGGTGTGCACTGAAAGAGCCTCTTCACCTCATCCTGTGAGAGGACATTGGGCAATACGCGCTCCTTAAATGGCCTTTCAATGTCATCCAGGCGAATGTGTTCCATTTTATTGACCTTGATGAACAATTTGATCGCATTGATCCATTGATTCTGGGATGAGAAAGATTTTTTCTTGACAATAAACTCCTTGTGACTGTAATCTGATATCTGTGATTTGGTCAATGCATTCCATCCTATACCTGTACGTCCAAAAAACGACTTCACAAAACTCAGATAGGTCTTGATGGTACTGTAACTGTGGCGTTTCTGCTCCATCCATCGTTTCAGGTTGTTCACCTTTTCCAAAGTTTCGGGATCCATCTCATACTTTGGACCATCCCCGTTTGTCTTTGACATATCATTCTGCCCGTAACCCTCTTAAATGTAATGAAACTTTGCCATTGAGCCATGATGACGACAGCGGATGTACGATTCGCTTCGACATTCATCAATCATCAATCATCAATCCCCAAAATTCCTTCTCAAAAACGCAACCTGGTTCCCGCCCATAATCTTCCTCACCTCGTCCCTCGTAAACCCACCTTTAAGCAAGGCACCGGTCAAAACCGCCACATTGGCGGCATCGAAATAGATGGTTGTACTCCCATCCCAGTCCGAACCAAGACAGACGTGATCCACGCCGACCAGGTCGGCGACATAACGCATAGCGCGAACAATGGACGAAGGACGGAAATCACCCACCGCACCGTCCCAAAAGCCGATACCGATCACGCCACCCCTGGCTGCTATGCCACGGATCTCATCATCGCTGAGGTTGCGCACTATGTCATGAGTCCCGCGGACACCGGTATGCGTTACCACGACCGGTCTCGTACTCAGTGATAGCACATCACTTATAGTGGCGGAAGAAGCGTGCGCCAGGTCGATGATGATGCCCAGTTCATTCATACGCTGCACCACCTGCCTTCCGAACCCGGTAAGTCCGCCTTTGTCAGCGCCGGCCGACGAACCACCCACCTCGTTGTCAAAAAAATGTACCAGACCCATGACCCGGTATCCCGCTTCGTATAGACCGTCGAGGTTCTCCAGCTGTCCTTCCAGGACATGCAATCCTTCGATGGCCAGGATGCCGCCTACCGCTTCCTCGCCATCCTTCCACCGCTGCAGGTGGTCTTCCAGTTCACCAACGGTCTTTAGTATGCGCAACTTGCCTTCCGACTGTATTTCCGCCCTGTGCAACACATCGCTCTGGTGGATGGCCCGCTCATATAAACAACTCCATGTCCGCACCGGCCAGCGGTTGGCCATGGCGAGCAGGGTGATATTGTCCGTATCACCCGTATTGGAGTCGTAATTCATGCCCTTGGGCGTCTTGATGACCGCGTCAAACACCTGGACGGCTACATTGCCTTCGATCAATCGCGGCACATCGACATGACCGTGTTCGAGACGCACCAGGGGGTTGCGGTCCCACAGCAGGTTGTCCGCATGCCAGTCGGCAACGAGCAGTGAATCGTGAAAATGAAGCACCTCTTCCGGGATATCGTGCTCGGCCCTGACCAGGACATTTTTCTGCCCGTCAACGATCTTGCCGGCAGCGGCAAAAAAACCGATTAATCCTAAGATGATCAGGATGATTAGTGAGTAAAGAAACTTTTTCATAAGATCAAAGATGGGGAAGAAAAGAGATATGTGATTTTAAAATTATGAATGATGAATTTGAAGATCAGTATGAATAGGGTTTTTACGGACAGCGAGATCACTTCGACTTCTTCACATGAATTTCAAGTCGCCTGAGGGTTCATATTAGTTAAAATTACCCTATCTTTTCTACCATATTATTAAACACACCTGAAATAATCATTAGCATAAAAAATTCAAAGGATGAAAAAGATTGCATTCGCTTTATTTGTATTAATTACCATTTCTTTCTTTCTCGCGGGATGTCACGAAATTCTAGGGGACCGAAAGATTGATTCTATAGAAGAGGATATTAACGCTCAATCCAATGACCTCCTGTTTAAGAAGAAGGAAAAGTGTCCCGTCTGCCATTACCAGGAAGATCAAAATACCTATAAAAAGATATGGGTGAATTGTGGGAAGCCCATGGAGGCTCATCTTAACCATGGGGATGGTTCGATAGGGGATGAAGTGCCAACTGCTCCGGGATTTGTTTTTGGAGAGAATTGTGAATTAGTTGAGTTGATTGCCGAATGTCCATGTTTTGATAGCAGTGACTTATCGAGAATTCTGTCTGGGCGTGTCGATCTATGTGATAACACAGATCTTTTCGGTTTCTTTTCCAGGTCTGGATCAGCGCGACAGAATATGCTGAACGGTTATTGTCAATACATCAATAGGGCACCTACGGCGACAACAACGGCTCAGCAAAACGGATGTCTTCAATTGCTTATGGATGCCATCGACACCTATCGGGCTGCCCATCCACTAAAAGTCTATGTATCTGACGGAGCTTGCGCAAAATTAGGTGCTGGTTGAATCGTATTCGCTGCTGGACTAAAGATTGCTTCCAGGACCTATTATTAAGCTTATCATGCAATGTTCCTTGCCATACTGATTCATTTGGTGACATGGAAAAGATGTACCATGAAGAATGTTGACCTGTTGTCAGTTTGAGTACGCCCAACGTTATATAGACATAGCCAATTTGATTACGTGGCAGGCTATATTTAACACCCTTTCCATTTGCCTTTCCATCAATTATTTGCTACTTTCCTATCATATAATGGCCGGGTAAATGACCCGGTCATCAGTTTGAAATCCGATTAATTAACTCTAAGCGATTGTTTTATGGACATTAGAATCGAGAGAGACAAGGTCGAAGGGACCAATTATTTTGATAATTACGCCCGCGACCAATTGAACAAGTATTTCCAGAGTTATCCATTTATCGAATCCGTAAAGGTCTTCTTCAGGGCAAAAAAACACGAGCTCAAGAAGGTGAAGATGCAGATGCGCCTCAAAGGCAAGGACATTTTCGCAGAGGCCACAGGACCCAAGTACGATATCGCCCTGGACAATGCCATCGACAAACTTCACGGACAAATTGAAAAGTATAAATCAAAACGCTTTAAAAAAGCCTCATGAAACACAAAGGCAGCCTTCTGGCTGCCTTTTTTTATTGCCACGATATCCTGAAAAATAAAATGAGCACAAAACGCAAACCGTTTCTGTCAATCTCCCGAATCGATGAATCATCGACACCCTGAACTGCCCTGAGCAGAGTATACTCTTTCCCAGTAAACTTAGCGCACCTAATACTACGAGCTATTTAAGCCAGAAAGGGCCTTGGTTGTTCTCCATAAAAAAGAATGCGAATAGATTTTGGAAAATACACCAGGTTGCAGGCAGCTGGTCTCCATCCACTGTTGTCAGCAAAGATTATATTCTGCCGGATTTGTCCTCCCAACGTCAACCCCGCCTGTTTAATGTGCTACAGGAATCGCTTCGAAAGATTCGTCACCAACCTGCCTTCATGGATATTCCTGATTCCTTTGCCCTGGGAATTTGGATTCCCTATACGGAAAATATTTCTCATGGAATGGTAATAAAAAGCCTGCTTTTTGCAGGCATTGGTAAAAAATGAAGGGAAGTAATAAAAAAGCCTGACAACAGGATTGACAGGCTTATATACTTTAGGAAATTAAGTATCAGATTAATTCAAAGTGACATTCACCGCATTTAATCCTTTTCTTCCTTCTACCACTTCGAAGCTCACGGAGTCTCCTTCCTGAATCGAATCCTGAAGTCCATTTACGTGGACAAAGACATCTTTACCTCCATCATCTGGGGTAATGAATCCGAATCCTTTTCCTTCGTTGAAAAATTTTACTGTACCAGTACTCATTTAAATTATTATAATATTAAAAAATTTCGCATAGCCAAACATGGAAACTGTCCATGTCTCATAATGCGCACCCAAAAATAGTCTTTATTTAATTCATTTGTAGATTTTTATTTGAAGGCTGATACTTTGAGCGGGTAGAAAACCTTTTTTAACAAGAACTTTCTTATCTGCTGCGATAAAATTTACGTCTTTAGTGTCTATGAGAATCAGATATTGACCAAAATCAACCGGATATCTGATCTATATGGGTAAAAGCTTGCAATCAGAATAAGGATATTGGAATTTTGTCACTTTATGATTCAAAATCCAAATTGCTTATGAAGTTCAACTTACGACAGTATGGAATCGAGGTAGAAGATATTTATCGCAATTCAAGTGTACCTGCTCTCTATGAGGTGGCATTGAGTTTGGAAAAGGGTACGGCAGTTTCTGACACCGGTGCTTTGATGGTGTACTCGGGAGAAAAAACCGGCCGCAGTCCCAAGGACAAGCGCGTAGTGCGCCACCCGGATTCGGAGAACAACATTGACTGGGGAGACATCAATATCGAACTGGACGAGCATGTCTTTATGATCAATCACGAGCGCGCCGTCGACTACCTCAATACCCGTGAACGACTTTTTGTCGTTGATGCATTCGCGGGATGGGATGAGAAATACCGGCTCAAGGTGCGCATCGTCTGTACCAGGGCATACCATGCGCTCTTTATGCAAAACATGCTCATCATGCCTACAGAAGAAGAGCTGGCAGCATTTGACGAACCTGACTACGTAATATTCAATGCGGGTGGATTCCCTGCCAATCGCTATACTTCGAAGATGACTTCCAAAACCAGCATCGACGTACATCTCGAAAAACGCGAAATTGTCATCCTGGGTACTCAGTATGCAGGGGAAATGAAGAAAGGTATCTTCTCTATCATGAACTACCTGATGCCATTGCAAGGTGTACTGCCCATGCATTGTTCTGCCAACGTCGGAAAAAAAGGAGACGTATCCGTGCTCTTCGGATTGTCGGGAACGGGGAAAACGACATTAAGTGCCGATCCCAAACGCAAACTGATCGGCGATGACGAGCACTGCTGGACCGACGAAGGTATATTCAACATAGAGGGAGGATGCTATGCCAAAGCCATTGACTTGTCTGAAGAAAACGAACCAGACATCTTTAAAGCCATTAGGTTTGGAACGGTTCTGGAAAATGTGGTATATGATGAAAAGACCCGTGTGGTCGATTATTCGGATACCACAATTACTCAGAACACGCGTGCTTCTTATCCGATCAAATTCATTGACAACGTACAATTTCCGTGTATTGCGGGTCATCCAAATCACATCATATTCCTCACCTGTGATGCTTTCGGCATACTACCCCCGGTAAGCCAGTTGAGTCCCGAGCAGGCCAGTTACCACTTCATATCAGGGTATACGGCCAAGGTGGCAGGGACCGAGATGGGTGTGACAGAGCCTCAAGCGACTTTCAGCGCTTGTTTTGGTGCGGCCTTTATGATGTGGCACCCGAATAAATATGCAGAGCTGCTGGCATACAAAATGAAGCGCCATGCGTGTAAGGCATGGTTGGTAAATACGGGATGGACGGGAGGTTCTCATGGTGTCGGTTCAAGGATCAAGCTGAAATATACCCGGGCCATTATTGACGCCATTCAAAATGGGGATTTTGACAACGTAGATTGGATGAAGGATGAAGAATTTGGATTTCAAATTCCCACATCATGTCCCGGTGTGCCATCAGAATTGCTGTTGCCACGGATTACATGGGAAGACAAGACGCGATACGATGTCGTCAAGGATAAGTTGATAGATCTTTTTAATAAGAATTTCCAATCATTTGAAAAAAATGTGAATCCTGAAATTCTTGCCGCAGGACCCAAGTCTGGGGTTGGCGTAAGAGAGTAATACAAGGAAACAGGTCCATAATAAAAAAGGGTGTCTCCAGTGACACCCTTTTTATTACCACGTACTGGTGTTCAAATCTTTGATTGCCCTGAGGATATCGCGACGGCTGATCTGGCCGACCAGCTTTCCTGTATCATCCATGACAAGCAGCCTCTTGTATTTGGAATGAAGAAATACGTCGGCCACATCCATAATATCGTCGTGCACAGATATCGATTTCATGACATTGGACATATAGGAAGCTACATTGTCTTTTCCAACGGGCAAGTTGTGATAGTGGCCGCTGAACAGAACATTGAGGCAATCTTTGTCATCGATAAGACCCACTACCTCACCCTTTTCATTGAGGACAGGGGCACCAGTGATGCGATTATTTAGCAGAGAATCTATTACATCGTTGATCCTGGTATCCGCATGAAAGGTGATAAGATCCTTTGCGCGTGTCATATAGTCCGTAACGGATGGAGCCTGAAGACTCCTGTCTTTGGGTTCAGCTGTAGCCGGTTTTTGCTGGTAGTTCTTCATACAAATTGTTTTGCGGTGAGGCACGAGGCGTACACCAATGATTTAAAATGATGTTCGTCTAATGGATCGCCGACAAGGAATTGATAGACTTGATGGTCGATCTGTCAGAGCTCTTTGGAGCCCTTTTAAAGATATAACAATTCGCGATTATTGGATTTCGATTTTTTCGAATGACCCAAAATGCCGTGGATAAGCCGACTTTTAAGGTCAACGATTGGTCATAAAATCATCAGGTGGTGAAATGAAAACCCCAAAATTCAGATACCAAGAATTTTGAATATCGACGGATAAAACATCACGCATCGACTCCTGGATACTGAAATTCGAAGTAAAGTTATGTTGATATCCTCCGACCATATTCAGCCATATCCACGGAGCCACCTGTTGCTGAAAATCAAGGACAAACTGGAGTTCGCTGTGGTTGAATGAAACTTGTCTTTCAATGAGTTCCTGGTCGAATGAATAACTCTCGCCGTTGTATTTGAATCCTCCCATAAGAATGGACGACTCCGAAAGGTTGTACCTTAAAAATACCTTGGTAGGGAAGGTCGCTTCCAATCCCAGGGATGGCGTGAAATTCTTATTCCAAAAAACAAAAGGCAAAAGGGTAGGGCGGTCGTTCCTGAAACTTGAGGAAAAGGCGAGGCCCAAGCCCACTTCATTGTCAGGGTCTTCCTTGATCCCGTATACCACGGCACCATTAAAAATGTGGTACCTGTTTTGCATGGAGATAAAGGCATCATAGCCTCCACTGAATTGAGAGCGCAATTTGGCGCCAATGTAATTAGACTCGTTCAGCGAAAAGGAAAATGTCAGGTCAAAGGCTGAGCTCTTCAGGTTAACATTGTCCAATTGTTGCAAAATGCCCTGGTGATCGTTTGACAGGTCGGTAAACTCAAATTGTTCTGCCCAAAACTGGTAGCCCACGATCATCTTGAAAGCCTCGGTGCGGATGACGGGGAACCCAGCTTTAACGCGAAATTTTCTGAATTTATCGTATCGGGGATAGGGCTCCCCATATTCACTTCGGGTAGCCTTTAGATCACCGGGTCCAATCAGATTGTACGACAATTCTATTCCCTTTGATCTCGAACGGTTGCGCACTCCCGGCACGCAAAGGCACTTTACTTCCAGGGTCGTCTCATCGAGGTTTTCAAGAAGGATCTCTGGCCTCGTCTGACTTGCCGAAAGAAAGGGCATGAGCATGAGCAGTGGAAAGATCCAACTATTGGGAACCGACCATGGGAGTTTCGAAAAGGGATCAGTAATAATCACAGATGCTCTGTTGTTCGTACGAGACAGTAGAGTATTTCACGGCCGATTTCATCTACCTTTTCTATATAAACTTCTATTTCTTTGTCCGTGTCATCTGCAGCCTTAGGGTCAACATAGGGAAGGTGAAAGCGTGCCACCGCTCCATGTACCATGGGGCATCCCTCATCTGCATCGTCGCAGACGGTGATGGCCATGAAGTTTTTCCCGGGGTTGAATTCGTCGTCATATCGTTTGGAGAAAAACATTTTTTCATTCAAATCGCGCGTACGGTAATGTGGGTTGTCGCCTTCTTTGGACCGGTAAAGTTCGAACCCTCGGTGCTGAAGGGCAAAAACCATACGGTAGTTGAAGGAAGTCACATCTGTACCCCCTGACCAGACGCGGAGACCGGGCAGACCAAAATGCTTGGCGCCTATGGCAAGCCACAATTCCGCAAGCTGGCTTCTCCGGGAATTGTGTGTACAGAT
>JBFKOL010000163.1:0-9130 GCA_041628815.1 Saprospiraceae bacterium
AACCCAAGACAGCCGGCAGGGTCGCCTGAAGGCAACATGCCTGTCGATCGCCATCTTGGATTTTCTCAAAAGATATGGCAAAAGTCCTTTCCATATCAGACAGACCTGCCTCATATTCTATGAGGCTATCCAAGACTGCCAAGGTATCAGCCTTGCTCGAGTCCACCTTTCCTTCAAGCAGTGGATATAAAACTAAAAATTGATCTATTTCAGGATCATTGGCGCTGTAAACTGCGGAAAGATCCAGCGAAATACTATTGAGTGTAGTAGATACCTCGATTAGGCATTCGTTTTCCGGATCCTCCGTTGGTTCATCATGCTCATCATTCCCTTCTTCATCGACTGTTTTGGGTCCACATGTTACTTGCAGCACGTAGGAAGATGTAAGCAAGTTTGACCAGGAATCAACGAGGACCAGTATTCTTTCACCAGCAAGCATATCGTAGTCAATCTTTTCTTCGGTGGTCCCTGCTTTGGTAGAGAAGCCCCTGCAGGCATTCACATCCTGGCAATTGTCAATTAGGTACAGGTCGAGGTTTTTGTTGAGATCCGTAAGATTGAAGGTGTACGTGTTGGATTCTGGCGCCTCAAATACATAAATATTTTCAGGTCCTTCGACCGACACCGCCTCTGAAGACAAGGTAAAGCAGGTCTCTTTCAGTTCATTCACAATGAAGCTGCCATTGGAAGTATTGCCTTCTACCTTTTCGTTGCAGACAAGCATGTCATTGTTGAAACAATTGCATCCATTAAGGCTCAGTTCAAATTTGCCATAAGAGCCCCTGTAACCCTCGATTACGATGTAGTATCGACCGGGTCCCAATATGGTTTTGATTCTTTCTGTTCCTCCTTCACCGGCCACAATGCCCTGATCAATACACGACTGTGCACTGCACGACGACAGCAGGAAAAGATTCAGGTCGGCATATTCCTCAGGCTTCAATTCGATGTCTACCTCGGTGTTCTCCTCCAGGTCAAAGAAATAGGTCATTTCCGGACCCCAGTTGTGACCTCTATAATCATAATACCCGCATGAATAATACGAGGACCGGTTTTTTCGCCCTAATGTTGATCCGAGCACGTCAGAATTACAGACAATCTCGTAAACTTTCTGCCTGCATGGGTCACCGCAGGAAATATTGATTTCAAAACTGCCGCGACTATATCCACCATAACCATCCGGACGTCCTTCAACAACGATGTAAATCTCAAGGTGAGGTGGAATGTATTCAATAAATGCGGTCTCATGGTTGGAATACGGATGGTATTGCTTGTGACAATATTGATCGTACGGAGTAAGCGAATGACGCCATTTGCCCTCGCTATCTTTGTAAGAGACACATCGGGTATAGATGAAAAGGTCATGATCCACATGGAATCCGTGAGAGTAAAGATCAACGGTAATATCATAGCGGCTATAGGGTGAGGCAGGAATCTTGTAGATGCGTTCGGGTCCCTCATACAGCCTGTCCCAATACTCACAACCACTGTGCAAATCCAGTTTATCTGTTGTGTACTCATTGTAATCTCGGTTATCACCGTAAATCTTTTGTCCGCACTCCACGGTTTCTATTTGTGCGCAAAGCGGAGGTTCTTCTGTACATTGAATTGATATTTGAAAACCACTTGAATGGTGGGACGCTGCTGCGTCCACTGCAATGTAGTATACACCTGAAGCACCAGGCACTTCGATGGATTCACCTAAATTCCATTCGTTGATACTCATGCCTACACATTCTTCGAGGGTAATAGCATTGTGGTGATCACTGCATCCTTTGAATACGAAGAGATCCAGGTTGTCACTTAATCCAGCCAGGGAAATCTTTAAAGTTACGGGATCGGGTCCCACATCGACTACAAACAATTTGTCGTTGCCATCGTAGTACCATGGCAGATGACCACAGTCCGAAAAGTCGTAGCTGATGCGATTGAGATGATCATTTTGAGGTGCCTCAAACCAGTAAATCTTACCGCATTCCACCCATAGCGCATCATCACAGGTAAAGGAAAAAGCAAGAGAGTGCGTAGATAAAAGAATACAAATGGGCAGGACTGTTCGACGGTAGAAAAAGGAACTCATTTTTTGGCTTTAATGGTTCTTGTTAAGGTAGAAAACAAATTGGAATTTTTCTATTTGTTTTACGAAGACATCGGGCTTATTGAAAAGGTCGACAATTTTGATGGGATCTTTTTTGGTGGCTTGTGATCTCGTAGTATTTTAGGGTGCAGCAGCCCCTGTCATGAGAGACCTGAAAAAAGATTATTTTGAAGACATCCAACTTTTCTCAAATAGGGTCCAGGTGTTTTGGGCCATCTTGCTTGTCGCACTGCTATTTTCTATGCCTTTTCTTGTCAAGACCTATTACCTCACGGTGATCAATCTTATGGCAGTGAATGCCATCGTGGCTCTTGGCCTTAATTTGCTGGTCGGTAATACGGGTCAGATCTCATTGGGCCATGCCGGTTTCGTTGCCATTGGAGCATATGTCACTGTAATGTTACTCAACCATGACGTACCCTTTGCCCTTGCATTGATATCGTCAGGTGCTATGGCGGCACTCTTTGGAATCATGTTAGGTATTCCATCACTTAAGCTTGAAGGGCCCTATCTCGCTATTGCCACCCTCGCTTTTGGATTGGCCGTGACCATTATCATTGGCAGGATGGATTTCCTTGGGGGGAGAATGGGTCTTACAGTACCTAAAATCAACCTGTCCTGGACCGGTCTCAAATACGACATTTCACTTTATTACCTAATCCTTGTACTGACACTTGTGTGTACAATCGTTACCAGGAACATTCTCAAAAGCAGGATCGGAAGATCTTTTCAGGCCATAAGAGACAGCGATATTGCCGCTTCCGCCATAGGTGTTGATATCACCAAATACAAGCTGTACAGCTTTGGTATAAGCGCACTTTTTGCGGGAGTCGCAGGCTCTTTATGGGCACTCTATCTGGGCTTTATCAATCCTACCTTGTTCACGTTTATTCTTTCCATTAATTTCCTCGCCATCATCGTGCTCGGCGGTCTTGGTTTTGTCACCGGATCGATTATGGGCGCGGTGGTGATGACCTATTTAAATATCCGTCTCGAAGATGTTGTGGACATACCGTTTGTCGGACCAGCACTTCTGCGGTTTTCAGAGGCCTTTATGATGCCGACTGGTATATCGAATATTTCATGGGTATTGACAGGATTAATTCTGATACTGGTGGTTCTTTTCGAACCCTTGGGATTGTACGGCATCTGGCTTCGCATAAGGATTTACTGGAAAAAATGGCCCTTTTAAACATCCATTAAAAATCAGAAATGTTACTACAGCTCATCGTCAGTTCTTTGGTCATCGGAAGCATTTATGCCCTGATGGCTTTGGCTATGAGCATTACCTACAAGGCGTCGGAGATACCCAATTTTGCCCAGGGCGAGATGGCCATGATATCCACGTTTGTCACCTTTGTCCTATTGAATGCCTTTGGATTTTCATTTTTGCCCGCATTAATCGTCACGGTCATATTTTCTTTTATTCTCGGCGTATTCCTGGAGTTTGCCTTTCTTCGCAGGGCCAAGAATCCCACCCCTCTGAGCTACATTGTAATCACCATCGGATTCCAGCTTATGTTGTACGGATTGGCGGGTTGGAAATGGGGCAGTGACCAACGGCAGATTGATCTTCCGTTTTCTGAATCGAGGGTCCTTTTCCAGAATGATTCAGTGGCTATTACCGAACTTAACCTTGCCACGATAATAATTGCTGTGGCCGTTCTCATATTCATTTACGTCCTTATACAAAAGACCAGATTGGGACTTGCGATGAAAGCCTGCCAACAAAATGTGCGAGCTGCCAGATTCAATGGTATCCCCGCTGACCGGATCCTTGCCATTAGCTTTGGTATAAGCTCTGTGGTCGGTGCTACCGCTGGTATTCTTGTGGCACCGGTCATTACTTTAGATCCTTCCATGATGTGGGACCCTCTGCTTAAAGGATTTGCTGCCGCTGTCCTTGGAGGAATGAAATCACTCTATGGTGTTGTGATCGGAGGCTTCATGCTGGGACTTGTTGAAAATATTTTTGGATTTTATATATCGATTGAATTCAAGTCCGTTGTGGCCTTTGCCATCATTGTGATCGTTCTTTATTTTAAACCGTCGGGATTATTTGCCAGACATTATGTTCGAAAAGTATGAAACAGGCTGAAATCGTGTTGCGCGTTACAGATCTGACGAAGTCTTTCGGCGGTCTGAAGGCCATAGACCAGTTGAATTTCGCGGTAAGGAAAAAAGAGATCTTTTCGATCATTGGCCCGAACGGTGCCGGCAAGTCTACCGTGTTCAATTGCATCAATGTTCTTTACAAGCCAGACCATGGATCCATAAGAATGAAAGAAACCGAATTAATAGGGTTACGGCCTGACCAGGTAGCCGCAGCTGGAGTAGCCCGGACGTTTCAGAATCTGGAGTTGTTTGCCCACATGACTACAATGGATAATCTATTGCTCGGACGGCATCTTAAGATGAAAGCTTCACTTTGGTCGATTGCTGGCCTCTGCTTCAAGAAGGTATTTTCTGCCAAGGAGGAGATCGTTCATCGAAAGCGCGTTGAGGAGATCATCGACTTTCTCGAATTGGAAGCAGCCCGGAACACCCTCGTCTCAAATTTGCCTTATGGCAAGCAAAAACTTGTCGAACTGGGAAGGGCCCTCGCCTTAGAACCAGAACTTCTCCTATTGGATGAGCCCGCAGCCGGCTTGACACAGGAGGAAAAAGAAGAAATGATCTACTGGATACGAGATATACGGGATCTACTGGGCATTACAGTAGTCCTGATCGAACACAATATGCAGATGGTTCAATACATCTCGGACCGAATCCTGGCCATCAATTTTGGCAAACAGCTAGCGATAGGTACTGCCAGGGAGGTACTCGGGCATCCTGAAGTCATCCAAGCATATTTAGGAGAAGAAATCGAGCAGTTATGAGTGCCATTTTATCAGTTAGCAATATAGAGACTTGGTATGATTACGTTCGTGCCCTGCATGGAGTGTCTTTTGAGGTACAACGAGGATCCATTACTACCATCCTCGGGAACAACGGAGCAGGAAAGTCAACTACACTAAACACCATTCTTGGCTTGATTGAAGACCAACCCGACAAGGGGACAATACACTTTAGAGGTTCAGCAATTCATGGCAAAGACACTGAAAAGATCGTCTCGATGGGGATCGGTTACGTTCCGGAAGGTAGAGAAATCTTCGATGAGCTCACCGTGCGCGAAAATCTATTGGTTGGCGCATTCACGCGCACATCAAAATCGGAAATTGCTGCAGATTTAGAGCGCATGCTCACTTTTTTCCCTTTATTAAGAGAAAGACTGGGGCAACAGGCGGGAACGCTGTCTGGCGGGGAACAGCAAATGTTGGCCATCAGCCGGGCACTCATGGGCAGACCTGAACTGTTAATTCTAGACGAACCATCACTCGGACTTTCACCCGCATTGGTCAAATTGATTTTTGATATTATCCCCACCATCCGTGATGAAGGTGTCACAATCCTTCTTGTAGAACAAAATGCAAATATGGCTCTCAAGGTTGCCGATTTCGGTTATATTATGGAACATGGAAGATTTGTCACTAGTGGAGCTGCCAACACCCTGCGTGAAGATGAAGACGTCAAAGAGTTTTACCTCGGTATCAAAATGGAGAAATCCGTGAAAGGAGAACAGAGGTATAAGAGAAAGAGAAGATGGGGATAACCAAAAATTATGAATTAAGTGGTAACCAGTAACCAGCAACCAGCAACCATGCACTCTTCGCCCACATTTATTGTCCCAAAGCAATTTGCCGCGATAGCGAGCGAGAAGGGGCAAGCCATAGCAATGCGGCATAAGAAATTCGGGTTGTGGCAAGAAATAACTTGGGAGAACTACTACAGGAAGTCTGAATACCTTGCTACTGGATTATATGCACTAGGGGTTCGCAAAGGTGATTTTGTAGGTATCATAGGGGAAAACTGCCCTGAATGGTTGTATGTGGATATGGGCGCACAGATGTTGGGCGCCACCACAGTGGGTATTTATACGACAAATGCCTGGGAACAGGTGGAATACGTGGTGAATCATGCTGGCTGTAAAATATTGTTTGCCGAAAATGAAGAACAGGTAGATAAGTGGTTGCGATTTCGGAAGACTTCTCCGCACCTGGAGAAGGTGATCTATTGGGAGGACAAGGGGCTTGCCACTTTGAATGATTCACAGTTGATGCGTTTCGAGGACCTGATAGAAACGGGAGAAGCCCGCTACCATGAATTTAAACCTTCCATCTCCGAGGCGACCGAAAGCATTGCTGAAGATGACGTTGCCATTTTGGTCTACACTTCAGGGACAACAGGAGCTCCAAAAGGAGCCATGCTTACCAACAAAAATTTACTCTGGGCTGCCAATGCCATTGCTTCCATTGAGAACGGTGCCATGATTCAGGATGACGAAGAAATCATGTCCTTTCTGCCTCTATGTCACATCTTCGAGCGTACTTTTAGCGTGTATCTGCACATTTTAATTGGATACACAATCAATTTTGTGGAAAGCATTGAAACTGTACCGCAAAATCTCCGTGAAATCCACCCAACCATCGGCTATGCTGTGCCGAGGATATGGGAGAAGTTTCACTCTCGGGTTGTCATCCGAATGCAAGATGCCGACTGGTTTAACCGGGTCATTTTCAAGCTTGCGTTAAAGGTCAGCGAAGCCTATCATGACCGTCTCGAAAAAAGTACTTCCACAGGAATAGGCTTGAAAGTGGGCAATTTTCTTGCACAGAAAGGCGTCTTCTACTGGCTGAAGGAACGCCTGGGTATGGAAAAGATGCGTTATGCTTTCAGTGGAGCTGCGCCAATTTCACCTGAGGTGTTGCGTTTCTACCGCAATATTGGTTTACTACTTGTCGAGGGATATGGAATGACTGAAACTTCTGCCATCATTTCTTTCAGTTCGATAAAGGCCTACAAATATGGAACAGTAGGCAGGGCATTACCGGGAGCAGAGATCAGGATTGCGGAGGACGGTGAAATTCTCGCACGGCATCCCGGTGTATTTAAGGGCTACTATAAAAACGATCAAGCCACTGCATCGGCGTTGAGAGGCGGGTGGATGCACACCGGCGACATCGGTGAAATGGACGACGAAGGATTTGTCCGGATTGTCGATAGAAAAAAGGACCTCATCATTACTGCTGGCGGAAAAAATATTGCACCGCAATACATAGAGAACAAATTAAAGTTCAGTCCATACATCAATGATGCCATCGTGATAGGTGACAGGAGAAAATATCTTTCCGCTATCGTTGTGCTGGATGAAGAAAACATCAACAAATACGCACAGGACCATAAAATACAATATTCCACTTATGCTGATCTCGCGGAAAACGCGGATATTCGACTCTTGATTGACAAAGAGGTGAATAAGGTGAACAAAACGCTTTCCAAGGTAGAAAACATCCGAAAATACAGCATCTTAAGTAAGCGGCTGTACCAGGAAGATGGTGAAATGACGCCTACTATGAAGGTCAAAAGAAGTCATATTAATGCCACTTACGCCGACCTTATCGAATCGATGTATTAAACCTTTTCATTATGAATACTAAGTACTTTTTCATTGCATTGCCCATTTTGTTTCTAATCTTATTTACTTCTTGTGGGGGACCGGGAGGACCAGCTTCAGCAGGTGACCAAACAGGTGTGACCGACAGCGAAATCATCATTGGTTCTTTTGGCCCGCTTACCGGTCCTGCTGCCCTTTGGGGAAATATCATGAAAGGGATGGACGCCTATTTCAAAATGATTAACGACGAAGGAGGTGTCAACGGCCGACAGATACGATTCATAATGAAGGATGACGCCTATGACCCGAGTCGCACGGTTCCCGCTGTGCGTGAATTAGTTCAGCGCGATGAAGTTTTTGCCTTTGTAGGTGGTATCGGCACCGCTCCATGTATGTCAGTAATGAACTACCTGGTCGAAGAGGAGATTCCCTGGATATCGCCCATCACCGGAGCTACTCATTGGTCTATACCGCTTAAGAAGAACATTTTCAGCGTACTCCCCTACTACATTGATGAAGGGATCATCCAGACCATGTATGCAATAGACAGCCTTGAGTCTCAAAAAATAGGAATCATTTACCAAAATGACGATGTGGGGAAAAGCGCCCTCGTAGGTGCCAAATCCTACCTCAATACCATGGGACTTGATTTCGTGTCGGAAGTTCCCGTCGAAATAACGGACACGGATCTTAGTTCGCACGTGGCACGGTTAAAAAATTCGGGTGCAGATGTTGTACTCCTATGGACCCTGCCCCGCCAGGGTGTGATCACGGTGACCAGCGCTAAGATCATAGGATACCAACCCCAGTTTATCGCATCTTTCATCTTGTCGGATATGGCTTTGATGCACGAATTGACCAAAGGTGCGTGGGAAGGTGTGATTTATGGTGCATTCGCCACACCGCCTTATGACTACTCTGATCCGGACATCCAACGCTATAAAGCGGCTCTGGAGAAATACTACCCCGATGTGCGTTGGGGCGTGTTCCCGTACGGAGGATTTATATATGCCGAGCCTTTCGTTGAAGCGTTGCGATCTCTCGGAGAAGACGTCACTCGTGAGAGACTCATCGAAGCCATGGAAAATCTGAAAAACTTCGAACTACAAGGCGTGACGGTCACTTATTCTCACGACAATCACCAAGCCTTGCGATCCATGCAACTACTGAGGTGTTTGGGACCTGAAGAGTACGAAGTTCTGTCAGGATTCATAGAAAGTAATTCAGACATAAAATCCCTGGCAGCTGAACTGGAAGGGATGTGAATAAAAGGTAGATGAGGAATTAAGACTGTCGAAGCACAGCGAAGATCCACGTCAGAGACCTGCCATAGGACGGCAGGCCCGATGACGACTATCGGGAAAGAATGAAGGTATGTTGTGGGGTAGAGAAAAGATTTAATGTGTTCAATAACATGTAAAGTGTATCATGTAACTTGCGCCCAAAATACAGTAACCAGTAACAAGTAACCAGTAACAAGTAACCAGTAACCAGTAACAAGTAACCAGTAACAAGTAACCAGTAACCAGTAACCAGTA
>JBFKOL010000164.1:0-9038 GCA_041628815.1 Saprospiraceae bacterium
CTGATGGTTTAAGGGGTGAAGCCGAGAGCTTTATCAAGGGATTTCTCGAAGCATTCTCTGCTAATCAACTTGCAGAAGAAGACATAAAGGCCAATATAGCCCGGTCCATGGCCGAACAAAACGCCATAAGACGAGGAAAAGAGTTGGAGGTTGAAGAGATGAACGAACTGGTAGATATGCTTTTCGCATGTGACCTTCCCTATACGGCACCTTCTTCGAGAAAGTGTTTTATTACTTTTGGCCTCGACGAGCTGCAAAACCGGTTCAGATCTAAAAAGGCATAGTAATGTATAACATCTCGGAGGTCGTTAAACATCTTATTATTATCAACGTCATCATTTTCATTGGGACAAGCCTGCCGTTTCTTCGCAATTTGACTCCATACTTTATTTTATATCCTCCACCGAGCGAATTGTTTAAACCCGTACAGCTCGTGACACATATGTTCATGCATGGCTCTATGGGTCATTTGTTCTTTAATATGCTGGCCCTGTTCTTTTTTGGGCCAAGCGTCGAAAGCCTTTGGGGTCCGAAGAAGTTCCTGTTATTTTATCTTTTTTGTGGTCTTGGCGCTATGGTGAGTCATCTCATTTTGGGTGGCGGATCAGCGGTTGTTGGTGCTTCGGGAGCCATAGCTGGCGTACTGCTGGCGTTTGCCGTTCTATTTCCCAACGCCCAGGTAATGTTACTCATTCCTCCAATTCCTATGAAGGCCAAATACCTTGTATTGATCATTTTAATCATTGATCTTTACATGGGTTTGACTATGGCCAATTCTAAGATTGCTCATTTTGCTCACCTAGGGGGTGCCTTTTTTGGTTTTCTGTTGATTCTTTATTGGAGAAAGTTTCCTTCGTGAATGTGAAGAAAGTGATATACTACGTTTTCGTATTATGGTACAATCGGTCATTGATGATATAAAAGCGCAGTTCAGGTACGGCAATATGGTTGTCCGTATCATTTTGGTCAACGGCTTTGTTTTTTTGGCCGTTGTTCTGATCAAAGCATTTTCGCCAGGCGGTGAGGCCAATTCTTTTTTTCAGGACTTCCTGGGTGTGTTTGCGTTGTCATCCGAAACCATTGATTTGCTATGGCACCCCTGGTCACTCATCACACATATGTTCCTGCATGTGGGTCTATGGCACCTTTTCTGGAATATGATTCTATTATACTGGTTTGGCAAAATTGCTGGTGACCTCATCGGAGACAAACGCATCTTCCCATTGTACATCCTTGGCGGTTTGTGCGGAGCATTTTTCTACCTGGTCTATGCACTGGTTACAGGACAACTGGGAATTGCCTATGGTGCTTCCGCGGCGGTAATGGCATTTGTGGTGGCATCTGGATTTGTAGCTCCTGAATACAACATGAGACTCATCCTGCTGGGAAATGTCAAACTGAAATACATAGCCCTGGCATTGGTTTTGATCGATTTGTTGATGATAGCTGAGAACAACAATACAGGTGGCCGAGTCGCTCATCTGGGGGGTGCACTTTTTGGTGCTTTTTACATATATAACCTCCGCCAGGGCACGGACCTGGCTAAGCCTTTTTACGACATGGCCACCCTTTTTGAAAGAAAGGACAAGGCCCGAAGCCTCACCGTGATACATCGGCGCAATAAAGAACGGGGAGAGACCCGCGAGCTGTCAACCCAGGAAAGGATTGATCAGATTCTCGACAAAATCAATGAAAGCGGTTACGACAGTTTGACTGACGAGGAGAAGGAATTTTTATACCAGGCTTCGAAAAACTGATCCGACTGTTGAAGAAAAGAGTTCTTAAAGGCATCAACATATTCTTTACAGGCCTTTTTGCCTTATCGGTTCTTTCACCCTACGTGGACCCCAACTTGATCAATATTTCCATTTTCGGACTAATGTTTCCATTTGTATTGATCCCTCTCATTCTTTTAATTCCGATCAACTACAGACTGAACAGGCCCTTTTTTATCGCGCTTTTGGTATTGACATTTTTTGGGCTTTACAAATGTTTATGTTTTGTCCAGTTCAATTCTTCCTCTAAGGCTGCCGAACCAGGATTTACAATCATGAGTTACAATATGATGATTGGCGCAAGGCTGATCAACAACCAAGGCGAGGTCCTTCCAGAACGAAGGGAATCCTTCATTGAACTTCTTACCTCCAATCCCCGGGTGGACGTATTCTTTGGCCAGGAGCTTGGCAAAACTGTGCGCGAACTATTGGCGGAAGGAAAATACTTTCCCCACGAACACTCCATTGAAGGAAGAAGCGCTGCTATTTACAGCTCGTATCCCATTACTGCTCATGGTGAAATTAATATTGGCTCGAGCATCAATTCTTGCCTGTGGGCAGACCTCGTGGTGACGGGAGACACGGTACGGGTTTACAGTGTTCACCTTGAATCCAACAAATTGAGACAATCTTCTTTTGAGCTATTAACGGATAATACCCGTGAGCGCGCTGATGCCATCAACGGTATTTCCGACCTGGTAACGAAATATGTAAAGAATGGTAAAAAGAGGTCGGAACAAGCCAAACTCATAGATCAGCACGCATCAAAAAGCCCCTATCCGGTAATAATGGCCGGAGACTTCAATGAGGGGCCTAACTCTTTTGTTTATCGCATATTAAAGCGCAATTTCGAAGACGCGTTCATGAATACCGGCAAGGGAATCGGTTCTACCTGGAACGGATTCATTCCTTTTTTGCGAATTGACCACATTCTGTACAGCCCCCTGATAAATAACCATGATTTTCACCTGACCAAAACCAACCTTTCAGATCATTATCCCATTAAGGCCACCTTTACAATGAAATAAAGATAATTTTGTGCACTGAATAAATTCGCTTTGCTGATGTCCCAGCTTTCTTTATACAATAGTCTGAGCAGAGAAAAAGAAGTTTTTGTGCCACTGAACGAGGGGTATGTTGGTATGTATGTATGTGGTCCCACGGTATACAGCGACGTGCACCTCGGGAACATCCGCACGTTTGTAAGTTTCGATGTGATCTACCGGCATCTCAAGTCTCTCGGTTACAAAGTCCGTTATGTAAGGAATATTACCGATGTAGGCCACTTGGTTGGAGACTCGGATGAAGGAGAAGACAAAATTGCCAAACGCGCAAAGCTAGAAAAGCTGGAACCCATGGAAGTGGTGCAAAAATATACCAACGGGTTCCATAAAATGATGGATGTCTTCAATATCCTTCCACCAAGCATAGAGCCCAGGGCCACGGGACATATCATCGAGCAGATCGAAATGGTCCAGCGTATCCTAGACAATGGCCTTGCTTATGTAAAAAATGGTTCGGTTTACTTCGACACCGTCAAGTACTCCAAGAAATATGGAAATTATGGTCAGCTGTCAGGTCGCATTCTGGAAGACCTTATGAATGAAACCCGGGAATTGAAAAACCAGGGTGAAAAACGCAACCCCACCGATTTTGCCATCTGGATGAAAGCTGATGAGCGGCATCTCATGCGATGGAATTCTCCATGGTCAGTGGGTTTTCCGGGATGGCACCTGGAATGTTCAGCCATGAGCACCAAATATCTCGGTGATCATTTTGACATCCACGGTGGAGGAAATGACCTGAAGTTTCCCCATCATGAGAATGAAGTAGCCCAGAATATGGGCTCTTGTGGTTGTACGCCCGCCAAATACTGGCTACATACGAACATGCTTTTGATGAACGGGAGAAAAATGGCCAAGAGCGACGGAAACACCATTTCAGCTGCAGAATTGTTTTCCGGTGACAGTCCGCATGTCTCCAAAGGATACAGCCCAATGGTTGTTCGTTTTTTCATGTTGCAGGCACACTACCGTTCTACACTGGATTTGAGTGATGAGGCGCTCAATGCAGCAGAAAAAGGATATGCCCGGCTCATGGATGCTAATCGTTACCTCCAACAATGCATTGTATCCCAGTCCGGCAATGCTTCTCAAATTGATGAGAAAATAAACGATCTGCTGGATCAGGCCTTCCATGAAATGAACGATGATTTCAACACACCCAAAGCTCTTGCCAAATTGTTTGAATTGGTACCAATCATCAACAGTTATAAAGACGGCAAGCCCGAATTTCGACAAGTGCATGACGAAACTATGGATCGACTTAAAAAAGATTTCAACACCCTTTTGTGTGAGGTCCTGGGTCTGAAAGATGAATTTGAGACCCAAACCAACGGCACCGGTAAAAGACTTGAAGGAGTAATGGATCTTATCATTGAATTGAGACAGGAAGCCCGGACGAACAAGAACTGGGCCACTGCAGATAAAATAAGGGACAAGCTTGCCGCCTGCAATATTGAAATTAAAGATGGAAAAGAAGGTACTACATGGAAGCTCAATTAATCTTTCTGCGTAAAAGTTTCTTTCTCGCCGTGCAGGTATTGATCCTGTTTTTTGTCGCTTGCAAACCGAACAACAACCAGTCAGTTGGTTCAGAAAAGCCCCCGGTAGTCGTACCCTCTTTTAATGCTTCGAATGCTTATGCACATATCGAAAAACAGTTGTCTTTTGGCTATCGCATCCCTGGCACGGATGCCCATAAGGAGTGTGCCAATTGGCTGGCTGAAACGCTGGAGAGTTACGGGGCAAAAGTTATCCGGCAGGATTTCAAGGCGAATTTTATGGGAAAGAAAAACGTTGAAGCTGTGAACATTATGGGACAATTCAACCCATCAACGAGCAAACGGGTTCTCTTGGCAGCGCACTGGGACAGTCGCGCCATCGCGGAAAAAGATCCCGATCCATCAAAAAAGGATGATCCCATCGCCGGTGCTGATGATGGTGCGAGTGGCGTGGCAGTACTTCTTGAAATTGCCCGGCTTATCTCGGAAAACCCCATCGATATGGGCGTCGATATCTTGTTTTTTGATGCTGAAGACCAAGGTGACAACGCAAGTAACGATCTCAAAGAATGGGGGCAGGGATCACAGTTTTGGGCAAAGAACCGAGTACCATCAGACTATCGCGCCAAATTTGGCATTTTGCTTGACATGGTGGGCAGCAAGAACGCCACTTTTGGCAAGGAGGAGTATTCCGTCTACTATGCCCGGACCTATGTCAACAAGATTTGGGACCTGGCAGAAAGAATGGGGTACTCAGACTACTTTCAAAATTTTCCTGCCGGCTCGGTGACCGATGATCACTATTTCGTCAATGTGCATGCCCAGATTCCCATGCTCGATATCATCAACATGTCGCCCGTGGACAGGAGAAGTTTCGGCACATACCATCACACGCACGAGGATGACATAGACATTATCAGTGAAAGGACCTTAAAGGTAGTGGGCCAGGTGGTGACGGCTGCGCTGTACCGCGAATCAGAAGGAACCTTGTAGTAAAAATTACTTGAAGAACACCCCTTTGTAAGCATCGTAACCAGGCTTGATGCCCAGGTGCATTAGGGTTCTTTTGTAGAGAAAGTTGCGGCTATCGATGATATAGACCTTGGCCGCAATGGCATCGTCAAACTCGGTGTGTTCGCTCTTCCACGACTGGGCGATGGTCCATGCTGCAGCATCGACGGATCGATCCCACTTGCTGCGCACCTCGAGTTCGAGGTAGATGATATTGTGTTCGTATTTTATCAATCGCGAAGACAAGCCCTTACCAACCCGAAAGAACATGTCCGTCTTGATAAAATGCTTTTTATTGATCTCCTCAATGTTCATGTTATTGAGAAAATCCAAAACTGTGCCAGATTGCTATTTGGTGATGTGGTGATGTGGTGATGTGGTGAATGCTGTTTCGCGGTTGTCGGGTTGCACGCCTTTGCACAAGGCTACAGCGCACGGAGCGGGAGGGTCCGAGGTTCAAGTCCCACTACCTTGTATTTACTATAACTGCATGGCCCGCTACGAGCATATTTACTTTTTATACTCTTCCAGTTACCTTTTCTTTCCAACTGTGCTATTTTTGTGCCTGCCAGCTTTGCAGATATAAGAGCTGCATACATCGGTGCCAAGCCATCGATTTAATGAGATCAGAAATCTGCATTCAGCATTCTTAATTCTTCCGGGGTCCTATAGCTCAGCTGGTTAGAGCACCTGACTCATAATCAGGGGGTCCGAGGTTCAAGTCCTCGTGGGACCACATTGGTTTTCAAGGAGCTACATCAAGAAAAAGATGTGGCTCTTTTTTTATTTGCATAGGATTTACATAAAAATGACTTGCAAAATCTTATTAACACCAAGTCCAAACGGTTACTTTAATGGGAAGCTGACAGTCCGTGTATACTATCCCGATTCCCCCTGCTTCTCCATTTACCAAATCTTTCATTAATCCCGTATGACTACCAGCCTGTTCTTCAATCTCAAAAAACGTGTCATATGTAGTTGAAATTTTGAGTGGGACTTTTTCGAAGTGATCCTTCAATGCGGTTTTCAAAATCTCTATACCCGTCATGAAAGATTCTATTGACAGTGTTTCATTTCCTTCGATAGATTAGAGAATATACTCGATTGGTATTTTTTTAAGTCTTGTTCCATAATTCCATTATCAGTAACGGATCTGTGATATGTGCGGACGCAGCGATAGCAAGTCTGATCTTATATCACTTGTTATACTCCCGCCTTTTTTAAGCGAGCTTGATATATTCGTTTTCCAATTTAACATTGAAGTTGATTTCTGCCTTAAGCGCTCTAAAGACACGAATGATCGTATCAATGGTAGCACTGTTCGCATTATTCTCAAGTTTAGAGATTTGAGCTTTCTTGACGCCTACAATCTCACCTAGTTGTTCTTGTGTCAACTTTCTTTCCTTGCGAGCTTGTTTGATCATGCGACCAATAATATCCATTCTGAGTTCATATTCGTAATCATCACGTTGTTGAGTACCGACTTCTCCGATGAATTCATTCTTCATTTCGTCTAAGGAGTAGGTTTTAATCTTTTTTGTTGCCATTACGATTTATTTGTTATCGAAATATTCCTGTTTGAGCTTTTCAGCTCTTTTAATCTCTTTAGGAGGAGTTTTTTGTGATTTCTTGATGAATCCATGGGTAGCAATTACCAATGTATCCTCCGGTGTGGATTTATCCCAAAATGCTAATAAACGATTCTGTTTACCGAGGTATTTACTTCTAAATTCCCAAATTTCTCCATTGAGTTTTTTGAAAAGTTTAGGGTCGTTATTTTGCTCAGCTAAATCGACTATGTACAGCAATTTCTCAGCTGACTTCCTATCAAGACTGGTTAAAAACTCCCTTGCATCTTCTAAAAACCGTGTTTTGAAGTTCCTCAAAGTGGTTTTAAGGACAAGTTAAGAGTTTCTATATTTGGAAACAATATAATATGAAAGATTTTTGCCGATGAGTTGTGATCTGGTGGAGTACAACTTGCATATATACGCCTAAATCGTTCTGATTATGTCCTGCTTAAGGCATATATGCGCCATTGACATTTGTATTTTCGAACTTATATCATTTACGGACATAGCGTATCAAACGTGTCAAATTTTAAAATATTCACTTCGACTAGTTTTCCCCAATAGCATTCTTATAATACTTAATCTTGGTATTGACTTAGAATGGAATACACTGGTTTAGGAGTCATAGTCATGTTGCATACTTGTGAAGTGGTCTTATCGGGATAGGTAGATTTAGAAGAGCTTATCAGGGCCTACACGAGGTACTAGGAAGGGAGGGTCAAATGAGATGAATCAGAGAAGCTCAAAACCCATCTACAATTCCGGCACATACATCCAGAAGTTGGCTATACTCGAAGGGTAGTGCAGATACGCCCTGTTGCCTATGGTAAAAAGATGGTACACTATATTACCTCGAATCACAGGAATTGGGCCGATTTCTTTCCAGCCTCCTAAAAATCCTGCCTCCGGATCAAATTGCCATAGTACGAGTTCATCATTTCCATCAGCTATCACGACATAGCCAAACGGATCAAGCCCAAAGCCAAAAAGCACCCGGTCTGTTAATGAAATCGCCGGAAAATCTTCCATTCGCTGCCATTGGGCATCCGTTGACTTTGTTGGATCGAATGCATAGAGTCTATTTGACCCTTGTAATTCATCCAGCGAAACAATACCCTCAACAACCTCTCCAGCTGCTTCATTGGGGAGTGGGGATTCTCTTGGACAAGGAAGACCAAGTCCAACATACCCCATATCTCCTATAACAAATGCCATCAATTTGAAATTATTGAAATCAGGATAGGGATCTAAAGGCCGTATTTCCATTGGATTGAATTCAAGCATGAAGGATGAACAATTCCTGTCCATCCCGCAAATTTCAGGGTTTGTTTGAGATCCTACGATGACTTCAGTGATCATTTCACCACCTAATATGTAAGGCTGATCATTGATTTGGAGGGAAGTGGCGTCTGTCTGCCTGCCGAGACTGATACCGCTTTCGTAGCTGAAGCGCTCGGCCTGGATATCATAAACCATACTGCCTTTGTAGTAACAGTAGCATAAATAATAGAGGCCTCCAGGATCTGCTTCAACCGTCCTAAAAGATCCGCATGCGGGACATAGCGATCCGGGACATAGCGTACATACCTCTTCAAAAGTAATATCACTACTTCCAACACTAGTGCCGGCAGATATTTCTCCTGTTTTGCCACAGTGTCTGAGCGACGTAATTCCCGAAGAAATATAAATCTTGTCTTCATACTGGAATTGAACAGACCTGGCCAAACTCATACTGTCTACCTCAGCAAATTCTGTCCACTGATCCAATTTTGAGTCGTATTTATGAACAGTGGATATATTCTTATTCAGGAATGAATTTTCTTCATTTATAAACCCAATATCAGCTGAATTAAAACTTACTGGTTTATCCTTTCTTGGTCTTCCTGGCACATCGTCTCTTTGCTCCCAAAGTCCACCTTCTACCGTGGTAAATGAATACTGATCGATATACGTAGGATTGCTTTGAGGGTTCAACACGACTTGCAGAAAATAGCTTGAATTGCAATCTACAGGTAGTGTTACCTCAAACAATCCTGTAGAATTCGGATTCTCCCCCACTATCAGTGTCCCATTTCCTACTGTGGGTGTGAGGTTATTTACATCCGTTGAATAAACCAC
>JBFKOL010000165.1:0-8957 GCA_041628815.1 Saprospiraceae bacterium
ATACCTTTGAAACAATTGGAGAATCTCCTGCCCGCATTCCGTCGAAAAGATTATTAATCGGTTCGATAATCTCTTGATGGACCCTGTCCTGGCTTGAAAGAATGCTGTGAAGTGAAAACAATAGAAACAGTGTGACTATAAATTTCATGTTTCAAAGAAATACTCGAGATCAAAAATAGGTATTTCAGCGTGCAAAAGAGACGATCCAGCAAGAACTGCATTGCTTGTTCTGGTCAGAAATATCATCTTGAATACATTATTTACTCTAAAAGTTAAATATCATGAAAAAGAACCCGATTGCCCTATTTGTCCTCACTTTGATCACCTGGACAGCATATTTACTGCCGGGTGTTGACGCGCGGGATATGCTTGCCTATACCGGTGAAATAGCTCCCACTAATATAAGCGAAAGGTCCTTTCTGCTCCCATTGCCTTCGATGGACCTTTCTGCAGTAGATCAGGTCAGGAACCATCTGAAAAGTCGTCTCGATTATCCCGTACTTGCCGAAGAATACCGTATCGAAGGAAAACTGATCATTGCCGTATCAGTAAATGAAGATGGAGACGTACAGAAGGCGTGGATCGCAGAAGGCCTCCACCCCATACTCGACCAAAAAGTCTTGAAAGTGGCGAATGCCTTGAAAAAAGTGAACCCGGTTGTTTTGAATGGCAAAAAAAGGCATAGAAATATTTTGATACCCGTTCAATTCAAGGTTTAAAGAATGAACAAGTTTTTGTATTGAACAGAGGGAAGGCTTACTATTGGGTCTTCCCTTTGACCGTTTAAATTTGTATGTCTATGAAAATTATGAAAAATGCTGATCAAACCGTGCACAGAATATCTCGGTTTTGATGACCGCAAGTGGATGCTCGTAGGTATACCGGCACTCAGCCTGATTATGCCAATCATGCTGGACATTGCCAGTGAATCGTGGAGAAATTACTGGGTGCGCATGGTTCCAGAGTCATTTTTCTACGTGACCGGATTCTGGGCATTTTACAGAACCATGATCATCGCGCTCAGAAAAAAATTCCCCAGTTTTGACCAGACGCAAAAAAGGTTGATCATCGAAGGGATCGCCATACTGGTGAGTGCCCCCATTCTTAAGGCCGTATTGGGTTCCATTATATTCTTGATACTTGCTTGGTACAATATCGTTGATCACAACCTCCCCGGATATGTATCCACCATGCTGTCCATTTATCTTCCCTCGGCCCTTATTGTCAGTGTATACGAGGCGAGGTATTTTTTCGCACAATACAAGGAAGCTCTGGTCGCAAGGGAAGAAATTGAAAAGCAACATATTCAGACACAACTCGAACACCTCAGAAACCAGATCAATCCCCATTTCCTTTTCAATAGTCTTAATACTCTTATGGGGCTCATCCCGGTGGACAAAGAGGCAGCGATGTCATACCTTTCCAAATTGTCAAAGTTTTACCGCTTCAGCGTTAGTCAAACGGCAGAAAAACTCATACCACTAACCAAAGAGATCGAATGTGCAGAATTATTTTCTGATCTGCTTGAGGAAAGATTTCGCGATGGGCTGGTGATTTCTTTTCAAATCGAGGAACCAGGTTCTTATAAAATCTTGCCGATGACGCTTCAGCTGCTCATTGAGAACGCCGTCAAACACAATATCGTGTCCGAATCACAACCGCTCAAGATCAAAGTGACCATGGATAAAAAAATGCAGTGCATTTGTCTACGAAACAATGTTCAAAAGAAAATACAGTCCGTTGAGTCCACAGGAATGGGATTGGGAAACATCAGAAGGCGTTACGCTTACTTCACATCGAAGCCTGTAGAGATAAGAGAAGAAAATTCGACATTTACCGTTTGTCTTCCTTTGATCAAGTAGTTATGAAAGTTTTTATCGTAGAAGATGAATACAATGCCCGAATCTATCTCGAACGGCTCGTCACAGAAGTGATCCCTGAAGTCAAGATCTTAGGTCATGCCGACAGCATCAAAAAAGCAGTCAATGATTTGAATGCTGACGACATGCCTGATCTCATTTTCCTTGATATTCAGCTGGCGGATGGTTTGAGCTTTGAGATATTTTCTCACATCGATGTAAACTGCCCGGTAATCTTTACAACCGCCTATGATCAATATGCGATTGACGCTTTTAAAGTTCATAGCATTGATTACCTGTTAAAACCCATTGATCCCGCAGATCTTAGAAAAGCTCTTGAGAAATACGAACGCTTTTATGCAGACAACGGTACCGTGGTAAACCGTGAAAACATAATCAAGGCATCACGAGCGATACCGCAAAAAATGAAACAGCGATGCCTTGTAAAAAGAGGAGGATTCTACGACTATGTAGAAATGGATCAGGTGGCATTGGTCCACTCGGAAGACAGTCTTACGTTTCTTTATACAAAGGACGGACGCAGACATCTCTACAACAAAACAGTAGAGGCCTTATACGACGAGCTTGATAAATCACTTTTTTTCCAGATCAACAGAAGCCAGGTAGTGCATATTGCTTCCATTCGCGAAATACATCCATATCTCAATCAACGTTTGTTACTAAAATTGGATATTCCTCTTTCCGAGGAGATCAACGTAGTAGTGAGCCGCAGCAAACTCAGCTCCTTCAAGGGGTGGGTGGATTCGTAATAAAACGACACGCCATCTGTAATTGAATCTTGGGGTTCGAGGTGCACATTGGAATGGTGTCAATAAATACACTTCTGTAATTAATTGAGAATTGCCATCTATTTTTACGCTATACGGGCTGTTCGAATGAATTGGTCTAACAATTATTCACGTTCATACAAGACTTTCTATGTTTAGACAAATCCTTTATTTATTCGCCGTTGTAATCGTTTCGTTTCATCCAGTTCATGAAATGACGGCACAGGAAAAAAACAATTTTATAGCTTTTGAATTTCAAGCGTATCCCACCGGATTGATACCTGGTCTGCGATTTGAAAAAAATGTAGGCAGCCAGAGCGCATGGCACTTCAGACTGGGTTACAACTGGATACGCCACAGGGATCTTGGTAAACACGACGATGAAAGAGGCGATGGCTTGGGATTTACCATAGGTCACCAAAGGTATTTCAAACAGACTCACACAGGGTGGCATCTGGGTTTGAGAAGCGATATTTGGTGGAACACCATTGACTGGAAAGATAGGTTGGCTGGCGGAGATGAAGCCGGCACAACAGAAATCACTGTCATCCAGCCAACCTTATCGCTGGGCTACGCGAAATTATTCGGCGATGCCCTGGTTTTTACACCGACCGTCAGCATCGGGTGGGAATGGAATGTACGCACCAGCGGAGAACCCACCGGTGAAGGAGCCATTTTGTTGATTGGCTTCCACATCGGTAAACAATTGTAAAGCCCAATCATGCCTATGAAACTCCATAAACTTTTGCGCGACTCCGCCATCACCTTCAGAAACCATCGCGGCGTTTGGGAGTTTGTGAAGGTTCACAAGTTGTGGCAGGGTATACTGGAATACCGTTGGCTAAGTAAATTTTTGATCCTAGCAGGTGTATTGATGAGCTTGCAATTATTGTCATTTTTCATCAAGTTGATAACATCAGCCGGACAAGATTCCGGCGTGTTGTCGGCCTCCTCAGGACTTTTTACCAATATTTGGGAAGAGGCCTCAAGTCTTTTCGCCATAGGTGGAATGAAGTATGTCGTCCTAATTTTACTGGAAGTCGTCATATTCCACTTTTCACGACGAACGCTCGAAGTCATGACCGGCGATTCTGTAGATCATTCATTCAAGGCTTTTCTCCGGGCACAAGTGAGGATGATAGGCATATCCATCTATTCATTCATCATGGAGTCCTTGATGTCAATTGTCGTCAGTATTGGTCTCAGTATGCTTTTGTTGGGCACTGTCAAGCCCGTTGCGGTACTTTTGATCCAGTGCTATTATCTTGGTTTTGCTATCGTG
The DNA here is from genome assembly GCA_041628815.1 of Saprospiraceae bacterium. GTDB lineage: Bacteria > Bacteroidota > Bacteroidia > Chitinophagales > Saprospiraceae > JBFKOL01. The sequence goes on from JBFKOL010000165.1 coordinate 3,930, forward strand.
GATAACTACAACGAGGTTTATGGTATGTCGCTCAAACAGAGCGCCAGATTAACAAAGGAATACTGGGGTGTGGCCATTGTGACAGGTATTTTTGTTTATGTGCTGATGTTGGTGCCCGTGGCTGGCACTGTTGCCGGACCTATTGCCGGCGCTGTTGCTGCTACAATAACCATGCACCAGCTTACCCAGGGTGGAACATCGATTGAATGGGTATTTGAAGAGAGATAGCCATTCAAAGGTTCGCATGTCAGAGCCCCCGTGAAATCTCAACACGGAGATCATCTTTTTACAACACATGGATACGAGTAGCCCCGGCAAAGGAACTATTTCTTGGATTGATTTTGGGAAAATTGAAGGATCCTCAGCGATAATTGAATGAAAGAGTTCATCTTTATAGATCACAATGATCAAAAAAAACAATGCCCAAAGGCACTGGATTCAACCAATTTACTAACAAGTCACGTCGCACCATGATCTATCTTCTTATCGTCATCACCATATTGTTAATAGGGGTTGGAATTCTTTTGATGGTATTCTACCCGAGATTGAAAATCGCTTCCGGATATGCAGCTAAATATGTTGCATCCCATAGTGCACTGTCCAATCTGAGTAAAGACAGGATCGCTAATGCACTGAATTTTTTTCCGGTTAAATATTTCACTACCCACGTTGATCCAAATAAAAAGAAAGCCTCTGCTTCGCTCTATGGTCTGGCCCAACAATCTGCCTTTCTTTACAAGACAGGACCAAGTGCCGGAGCCATTATGGGTTCACATGACTTTGATCTTTTTTCGCCAGTTCAGGCACCATCAAGAAGTGATCGATTAAAGGAACCATGGCCGATAGGAGACAACGTCAATATCGACTCCGATGACCGCATTTCAGCCAGGGTCCAGGAGGTAGTCGAACGATATCTCAAAAAAGACATTGGCATTCATGCAATCACCGTTGCGAACAAGTCAAAGCTTCTTGGGGAAGCTTACAACGATGGTGTGGATCCAACGAGTCGCCTGCTGGGATGGTCCATGACCAAAACCATTGCCAACGCGCTTTTCGGTATACTCCACCGGCAAGGAAAATTAAATGTCACGGATAAAGCTCCTATTCCGGAGTGGTCACAGGACGAGAGACGAAACATTACCATTAAAGACTTACTTCAAATGCAGAGTGGCCTGAAGTGGTCTGAAGACTACGGAAATATTTCAGATGTCACCCGTATGTTGTACCGCGAAGCCGACTGTTTTGCATCATCTGTGGACAATCCGCTCGAATCAGCGGTGTCTGGTGGAGAAGGAAAAGGAGGAAAGACATCATTGGTCACTCCGGGTAGCGTTTTCAATTATGCATCAGGCACTTCGAATATTTTGTCAGGTATCATCAGGAAATACGTTGATTCACACGATGCCTACCTTCACTTTCCGCATAAGGAGCTTTTTGAACCCCTGGGGATGCACAGCGCTATCATTGAGGTAGACAAAGCAGGGAATTACATTCTGTCGTCGTATGGCTGGGCGACTGCAAGAGATTGGACTCGGTTTGGATTGTTGTACCTCAATAAGGGGACATGGAACGGCAAGGAGATCTTTTCTGAAGACTGGTATCAACAGAGTGTGACCCCTGCTGATAAGTCCGATGGTGAATACGGATATCACATTTGGCTCAATGCACGAAAAAAAGATGGAACGACAAGACTAAAAGGGGTTCCCGAAGATGCATTCTTTGAAGACGGGGTCTTTGGCCAACGCATACTCGTTATACCTTCAGAAGACCTTGTGATAACGCTGTTGTGTGGCAGGATGGACGACAAAGTCTATGAAACATTTTTTGATGGCTTCTACCCCGATATCATTCGGGCTGCATCTCAGAAAAATTAACAAGATTGTCCCTCGTCACGTCAACGTGATGATTTAAATATGCCCTTTAGCAGGAGACTTGTAATAGCATAGGTGGGCTTTACCCCTTCCAACCCCAGGCTTCCAGATGCCAGGGTGCTCCCGGTTTTTAGTGGATTGTCTGATGCATAATAGGCGTATCGCAGTTTAACATTTGGCGAAATACTCTTCCGAATTTTGGAAGCAGCCTGGATGGCTTTTTGATAATGGGCACCTTCCATTTCAAGGCCAATGGCCCGCCATGAGGATTTCAGGAAATAGCGCAATATGTCTTCATTCTGCAACGAAGTGCCCAGCACCGTTATCATGGGGCCCTCGTAAACGTTTAATCCGGAGCCCTGAAAATCCCTGGCTCGTACCTGATTTCTGAAAGGATAGTTATCGGCAGTTCCTTCAAAAACATGTGCCGTAGGTATCATTATATCGCCCTTGTCCCCGCACAGGATACCCGCCTTTCCCATGATGTTGATGGATGACACCTGGACAGAAAGTTTCTTGCCATTTTCTTCATAGGGTTTCAACAACTCATCCATGGTCTCGTAAGCTTGCTCTCCAAAAGCATAATCCATGACAAACAATACCGGCATGGAATTGCCATCAAAGCCAGGATCAAGATCCCACTCTGTGAACAAATCATCAAGGGGTATCTTGGCACAATCAAAAATTTGAACAGGAATATTGGTGCCACTTTGATCTTCAATCTCATACATACCATTGCGCAAGGCATATGAACTTACTTTGTCGCGCAAATGGTCGTTTGAAGGCCTGCTCAACTCAGAGGCGATTTCATTGATCGATTTCTGTTGGAAGTCCTTCTTAAGCGCTTTTCTCGCAAATAACAGGTTCATAACACTGTGCATATTGGCACTAATGATATGTAAAGGCCTTTCATAAAGTTCTTTCGAGATTAAGAACGATTTTACACCGTTGGCCCATTGCTCTCCGTATACATGGTGACCCAGCTTTTCTCGCAAAGCTGCCGAAAAGCTTATTTCGCGATCTTGTTTATCAAGCCTCTCCTCATTGCTGAGTTTGCCGAGGTGGTAAACAATGGTGAACAAATCATTGATCTTTGAAGTATTGCCAAACTCTTTGCAGGCATGGGCTGTCTCGGCGAAAGTTCTCCCCAAAAGAATACTCAGGTAGGTCGTAGCTATTTCTTCGTTGAACTCTTCTTCGTCCTTTTTACGCTCCATGATTTTTTCGAGCATCGACCACGCCCTATTGTACTCCTTCCTGTTGTTCAAGCTATTGCGTCCTATTTTCTCTGCTTCATTGTACATGAAAGTCAGGTGAGTAAGTATATCGTAAACATCTGACCTTCCACGAGTCATCTCAATGTACATCTGCTCGTCATCAATGCGATAGCAATTTCTTCTCCTTTTACTTGGCACAATTGCCGGGAAGCCCGCAGCCTCCAGCCCTTCCCTACTGATGAGTTTTATATAGCGGCACTGTTCAATATCCCTTGGCAATCGTTGGAATACATATAGCAGACCTTCGAGTTCGACCTTTTCGGGGTCCGCCATCGAACCATATATCTGAGGGTTGAGAAGAAGGAGTGCTTCCCGCATCGACTCACCAGATCTACCTACTGGCTTATAGCTTCCCCTCATGAGCAAATGTCTCATTTCAATGTAAAGGCGCTCTATGGCTGCCCTGGACACATGAGCTCGTGAACGCTTTTCCGTTTCGGAATGCATAGTCAATGGGATTGCTTGGTTATTACTGCAAATTTCTGTCCAAATTGATCCGCATGGGGGATCTTTCGAGCATCCTTCTGGTGCGCTTGGCCCGAAAATCGTGAAGTCATTTTGACCGTGCGTTGAAAAACTTGCCGACAGTTTTAAACTGTCGGCGAGTTAAACAGCAAGGACAAATTTAAGTTCCGTCGCCACCCGGCAAACCGACCATCTGTTCGATACTGACCTATTCTGTCCATAATTGTGACAGGTGGTCCTAAAAAGTCGGAAAATTTTGGATCCGGTATTTAGTAGGTGGTAATTTGACTTTTCTGAATAATACACAGCTTGGCTCATTTCGATGATTTGATGCCAACTTTTTTATTCGACATGTAGATTTTCAATCGCTCATATGGTACGGTAAGTAATCATTCAGAGCTGAAGAGATTTGATTAATTTCACTGGCAACATAAGCAATGAAATTGATAGCTGGTAGATTCGATGGACAAAGCGTGTTGGTAGCTGGTGGAGCCAGGGGAATTGGCAGAGCCATTGCATGGCGGATAGCGGAAGAAGGAGGAATGGTTTGTGTGATCGATATAAGGGTCCAAGATTTGGATAACTTAAAAAGTCAAGGTATACAATCAGGATTGTCAATTGACACCACGGTCTGTGACCTGTCTGTGGAAAGTGCTGTGATAACAGCCATTGAAGAGGTCCTCGGACGACAAGGACGGTTGGATGTTGTCGTGAATTGTGTAGGCATAGTGGGAGCAACGGGGATCAATATCGACTCGTACGATACGAGTATCTTTCAACGAGTCTTAGAAGTCAATCTCACAGCCGCATTCTTACTTACCAAGTATGCCATACCACCAATGCTAAAAAGAAGCTACGGCAGGATCCTTCACATCACTTCCATTGGTGGCAAAGAAGGAAATCCCGGGATGGTAGGTTATGCCGCCAGCAAGTCAGGGATGATTGGTCTGGTGAAAGCGGTGGGTAAGGAATATGCGGGTACAGGGATAACAGTGAATGGATTGGCCCCTGCGGTAATTGCCACCGAATTCAATGAAACTACTGCTAAGGAGACCATCGATTACATGACATCGAAGATCCCAATGGGTAGAATGGGCACTACGGACGAGGTGGCTTCTATCGCATGTTGGATTGTATCGGAAGAGGCTAGTTTTAATACGGGATTTGTATTCGACTTGAGTGGAGGGCGCGCAACTTATTGAATGGCATCAGACGGACTTTTTTATGAGGTTTTAATTTTAATACTATGAAGAAATTGCGCAGTCAGCAATGGTTTGGAAAAAAAGGTAAGGACGGTTTTATTTACCGAGCATGGATGAAAAACCAAGGTCTGCCGCACGATCTTTTTGAAGGAAAGCCGGTCATTGGCATATGCAATACGTGGAGCGAACTTACCCCGTGTAATGCTCATTTCA
>JBFKOL010000166.1:0-8835 GCA_041628815.1 Saprospiraceae bacterium
AACCAACTGAGCTACATCGCCGGCAATGTTACTTGCCGAGGGGATGTGTACTATTTCCCAATTCCAAAGGTACCGCCCCCGGAATGGGACTGGTAAGAGGCAATGTGAAGCTCTTGTCTTTGCCAGGTGTTCCCTATGAAATGCAAGACATCATGGCTGAAGAAGGCCTCAAATGGATTCGCGGGCTGTCTGAAGATACCCAAGCGATAAGTCATTTTGTAATTCATACGACTGGTATCGGGGAGACACATCTCGCAAAACGGATAGAGCCCATCACTTCCAGTTTCCCGCGAGATGTGTCGATTGCTTATTTGCCAGGCCTTGCAAGCGTAAAGTTACGCGTGTCTGCAAGAGGAAAAGATGCATCTTCCACGGGTGTTAAATCCGTTGAATGGGGTGAAAAAATAGTTCGCGAACTAGGCACTTCAGTATATGGGATAGGAGAGACAACGCTGTCAGAGGCTGTGGGAAATTTGTGTCTTAAAAAGAACATTACACTCGGGACGGCCGAAAGTTGCACGGGCGGCTATGTCGCTCATATGATCACTCAAGTTCCGGGGTCTTCAGCCTACTTTGAGGGTAGTGTTGTGTCATATTCCAACGATTTAAAGGTCAATGTTCTTAGTGTTAAAAAATCCACATTAGAAAAACACGGTGCTGTAAGTGAAGCCACGGTAAAAGAAATGGTCAGCGGCCTTCTCGCCGTCTTAAAGGTAGATGTCGCAGTTGCAATATCTGGAATTGCCGGTCCTGGTGGGGGAACAGCAGACAAACCGGTAGGGACGGTCTGGATAGCTGTTGGCAACAAACAAAGGATTGAGACGCATCTGACTCATGTGGCCAAGGATCGCATTTTAAACATTCAATACGCTTCTGTCAGAGCCCTTAACCAACTCAGGTTATTCATCATGGAAAACATGTAAGAAGAAAGGGTGTTAACAAAACGAAGCAATTGCCTTGTCACTTCATGATCATGAAGGCCTTTGAAGTCAACAATAAATTACGTTTTTCACTTATAAGAAATATCTAACTTTGCCATTCGAAAAATTGATTTATGCCAATAGTTGAGTTGATTTTACCACGGATGGGGGAGAGCGTTGTCGAAGCCACGGTGATCAACTGGCTAAAAAAAGAAGGAGAGCGTGTTGAAGAAGATGAAACTGTCGTAGAGGTAGCAACGGACAAAGTAGACACAGAAGTGCCTTCTCCTTATGCAGGCACTCTTATCAAAATTCTTCAGGATGTAGATTCCGTCGTCTCTGTAGGTGGAGTTCTTGCCCAAATTGAGACAGATGGTCCAGTCAAGCAGTTGTCGGGGTTGGGTGGCGAAAGCCAGGTCAAGGAACCGACACCGAAGAATGTCCCGTCTCAAAAAGCTCATGAAGAGCCCACACAGGACGATGAAGATGGCGTGAAAGATATCAAGAGCTCAGATGAGGAAGCCTCCAAGGCAATTACGACTGCTGAAAAACCCTCCCATCCGTCATTTGAAGTGCAAAAAGAGGATACAAAACCAGTAATTACTGATGAAAGGTATTATTCACCATTAGTCAGGAATATAGCGCGTACAGAAAACATCAGTACGGAAGAATTGAAAAGCATAGTGGGAACAGGAGGTAGCGGAAGAGTCACAAAAGATGATATCATCAAGTACCTGGCCACCAGGAAGCAACCTGTACCATTACAAGCACATCGTCTGGATGTCCCTCTTAAAACACAAAGCACGGCAGATCCTTCAGGCCCGAAATCCGGTGGCGCTACCGGTACCATTCATGATGCAGGAGCTGAGATCCTGAAGATGGATCGTATGAGACGTACGATCGCAGACCACATGATTCTTTCTCAACAAATATCTGCCCATGTGACATCCGTAGTCGAAGCAGATGTTACCAATATGGTTCGCTGGAGAAATCAGAACAAGGAAGATTTTGAACGTAAATACCGAACAAAACTAACTTTCACACCTTTGTTTATCGAATGTGTGCAAAAGGCAATTCACGATTTTCCAAAGATTAACTCCTCGGTTGTTGGAGATGATATTCACATCAAAACCGAGATTCACATGGGCCTTGCCACAGCCCTTGATAATGGGAATTTGATCGTCCCCGTCATAAAAAACTCTGATGAGCTGAGCCTGCTGGGTCTGGCAAAAAAAGTCAATGAACTTTCGGATAGGGCTCGAAGTTCAAGACTCTCGCCTGATGAAGTGAGCGGGGGTACTTTTACCATTTCCAATATCGGTACATTTGGGAATCTCATAGGCACGCCTATTATCAATCAACCACAGGTAGCTGTTCTGGCATTAGGCGCCATACAGAAAAGACCCGTGGTATTGGAAACAAAAGGCAGCGACACAATAGCCATCCGGCATATGATGTTTTTATCATTGTCGTTCGATCATAGAATCATTGATGGTTTCTATGGAGGCTCTTTCTTGAAAAGGATTGGTGAATACATTGAAAACTTTGACCCGAACAAGAAAATTTAGACTTGTCACTTTTTTCTTCCTCGTGTTGTGGTCAGCGGGATGGCCTGGGATTGATCTCAGGGCCCAGCTTGACCCCTTAAAGGAAGCCAATCTTTATTTTGACCAAGGTCTGTACCATCAGGCGCTCATATATCTTTCACAGATAGAAGGATTGGAAACCAAGGCTCCCCTTCTATTCAAAAGAGGTGTCTGCCATTACGAGACCAATGATCTCGACCGTGCATTGGTCGACTTTCGGCGCGCCTGGGAGCTAGGATACCAAAACCGAAAGACGGATCTGTACCTGGGCAAGATAAGGTTGCACGAAGGTGCTTTCGAAGAAGCCGCTGAATACCTCAAAAAATACTTGGCAGTCCTGGATATCAACGATCCCGAAAGGATGGGAATAAGGAAATTGATCAAACAATGTGGAAACGCATTGAAGATCTCATACCAACGCCCTCTTGCGATCATCGAAAATCCCTCTGCGATCAACTCAATTCATAATGATTTTGGCTTGCTAGAAAGTCCCTTTATCAAAGACAGGTTCTATTTTAATTCGGACCGGCCTCTCTCTGTCACATCTTATGTCTCCGGTTCTTCAGATATCTTTGCAGCAGATAGGAGTGAAGGTCAATGGATGAATCTTTCACCCATTTCAGCTCCCGTCCGGTCGGACAGGTCCGAGATCATCTTGGACTTCACTCCGGATGGTCAAGGGTTGTACTTTTTTCGAAGCGGCTCAACTGGAGGATTGTTCAGAAGTGTTTTCATCAATGGTAAAGACTCTCTTGAAAAAATCGACTTGCCGGTGCAAATCCATGTGGCCAACGCAGATGTTTATGTTGCCAACTCAGCGGTGGTGATCTTTGCAGATAAGGAACTAGAAGGATTCGGTGGATATGACCTCTTCTATTCGATTTACGACGGAGAACAATGGGGTGTCCCTGTCAACTTTGGCGACGTCGTAAATTCACACTTTGATGAAGTAAGCCCGTTTCTCTCAAGCAATGGACAAGAACTTTATTTCAGCTCCAATAGGCCATACAGCATTGGTGGTTTCGATGTATTCCGTACGCGGTTCATGTATGAGGCCAATGTCTGGTCGGCGCCTGAAAACCTGGGTATCCCAATCAATAGTCCTGGTGATGAAAGGTATTTCAGGTTGTCTGCAGATGGGTTGAAAGCATACTTTGCTTCCAACAGGAAAAACAGCAAAGGCGGATACGATACCTATATCGGAAGGTTTAAAGAGCCCCAAAAAGGGCAGGAATTTCACGCGGATCATCTGGCATTTGCGAATTATTCGGAGGAAACCAGTACTAATCTCGACAGTTTCAATGTAAATCTGAACCATTCAGTGGTATCAAGCAAAGAATCTCCAAAACCACCCGAAAAGGGAATTTCGGAAGAAGTTAAAACGGAGACGATGCCCTTCCTCTATTACACATCGGGCCAGGATGTATTATCTCCGCAAAACAAAGAACTCCTTTCCAGGGTATCTGTCCTGATGCAGCAATACGCCAATACTTTTCTGGAAATTGTTACTTATACGAACAAAGATGGCATCTTGGAGTACAACCTTTATTCCTCTATCAAGGTCGGCGAAAAAGTAGAGCAGTACATGATGGAGTTGGGCACAGATGACCAGCGAATAACAGTCAAAGGGTTTGGTGAGAATTATCCGCTTATCCGGACGGGAACTGATCAAGATGGGGAATCTTTAGCACAACGTTTGAACAAAAGGGTGGAATTGAGACTGCATACCCATGAAGGATACAGTCCTGTAAAAATAGAACACAGCAGGCCTGATGTTCACCCTGCCTATTTTGATTCTGACTACGAGCTGTATCAAGCCCTCGTGGATGATGTGGTGTCGTATAAAATACAAATTGCTCTTGTCAATCAGATGTACAGAGGAGTGGTCCTGGATCTCTTTAATGATGCCATTGTAGAAGAGCATGCTGCCACAGGTTTGTATGCTTACCTGGTGGGTTTATACGATTCATACGCAAAGGCGTTGGATATACGCAGATCACTGGAAAAAGAGGGGATGACTGATGTCAGGATTGTTCCCTATATCAATGGCATGCGCATTGATACGGAGCATCTGTCCTATTACGTCAATGCCTACCCGGATTTACGCAATTTCATGAATTATGAAAATTGATGGGTATCAAGTCATTGCCGTTCAGGCTATTCATCCCGCTTTCGGTATAACAAAGAAAGTATCCACCACCACCACTGCCACATAATTTCAACGCAAAATCACCTGTTCGAAGACCTTGTTCCCAAAGGATTGATACAGAATCCGGGATCATTGGTTTCATCATTTCCAACTGGCGCGCACTGATGCGTTTGAAATCTTCGCCGATAGATCGACCTGCGGTCAATGATTTGATGATCCGGCCCGTAGTGGAAATCAATAGTTCAAGGATTTCTTTATGTGTTTTTACCAGATTAAAGAAAATGGGTACGAGGTCCTTACTTTTTCTTGGCAGCTGAGAGTCATATAACCGTAAATATTCGCATCCTTTGGTTAAAACAGTCGTTTCGATAAACATCACCTGGCCATCCGGTCTTTTGTGAATAGCCTTATTGAGTAGGGAAACCAGCGGATCCAAACCAGAGCTTGTACCGTGGAAGAAGGACTCCATCAGGGCCAACCTTTTCTGCAATACACCGGGGTCTACAACTTCATCTGCACTGCATAATTCATATACTGCTGCTGTGAGGGCTCCAGAACTGCCCAAACCGCATCCTGACGGAATATCGGAAACAAAGGCATATCCCTGGGCTATCCAGTCGCAAAGCTTTTGCAAATTCAAAAACTCGAACCCATGAATGGTAAGATAATCCAAAAAGGCATCCATCACGTCGGCGTATTCCTGGGATCCCCTTGACCATTTTCCGTAAAAAGTATGCACTGGCGCCGCGAGAACATCGGAGCCAACTAATAGCGTGTATTCACCAAAAAGGATGATTTTGGCTGGATATATGCGATTCAGTATGTCCTCTTTTTTTCCCATTGCCATGCCGATGCCATGATGTCCTCTATTGTATATTTTGGGTACCAACCGAGTTGCTCCCGCGCTTTCTCAAAATCTGAATATATGGCTATTACATCTCCTGGACGCCGGGGCCCGATTTCAAAGTTGAGCTTTACCCCCGTGGACCTCTCGAAAGCCCGGATCGCTTCGAGAACAGTTACGCCTTGTCCAATACCAAGATTGAAAGTATCGTAGTTGCCTCGGTCAGCTCTGTCATACTGACGACGGAGTGCAAGCGTATGAGCCCGTGCCAGATCCATGATGTGAATGTAGTCTCTGATACAGCTTCCATCCCTGGTGGGATAATCGTCTCCATAAACAATACATTTATCTCTTTTGCCGATGGCTGTTTCGGTTATTACAGGGACGAGATTGACCGCCCTAACACGAGATGCCTCACCTATGATCGCTGAAGGATGGGCGCCGGCGGGATTAAAATACCGCAGCGAAATCACATTTAAATCCTTGAGGTAGGCGCAGTCTTTGAGTATGTACTCCGACATCTGTTTGGTTTTTCCATAGGGAGATTCGGGTTCTTTCAAAGGAGATGCTTCGGTGACAGGCAGAACTTCTGGTTGACCATACACGGTACATGAGGAAGAAAATATAAAGTTATTGATATCATGCGTTAGCATACATTCGCACAGGTTAATTACGGCAACGAGATTGTTCCTGTAGTAATGAAGAGGTTTGGATACCGATTCGTTGACGGATTTCAGCGCAGCAAAATGAATCACACCTTCTATATCGGGATTTTCAGAGAATACACGCTTCAAGGCGTCGGCATCGACGAGGTCCACTTCGTAATTGACAATTTCTTTACCTGATATCTTTTGAATACCATGCAGCACATCAGGAAAGGAATTCATAAAATTGTCAATCGAAATAACATCATAACCCTGATCGAGTAGAACGGTGATTGTATGGCTCCCAATATAGCCGCATCCTCCGGTAACCAAGATCTTGGACATTTGTAAAAATATTTGTGTAAAAGTAGTATTAAATTCAGCCTAGACATGAGTATACCTGATAAGTCACTCCTTGAAAATATCAGCGGGGAAATAAAAAAAATTGCCGTCGAAGCCGGTGAGAAGATTTTGGAAGTATATGGTGATGAGGCGCTTTTTGAAATCACCACCAAAGGTGACAAATCTCCCTTAACAAAGGCTGATCTTTTGTCTAATGTGACCATTTTACACGGTCTGGAAAAGATTCATCCCCGGTGGCCGGTAATTTCCGAAGAATTGGGCATGGCCGAATACGAGAAGAGAAAGACATTTTCTACTTTTTGGATGGTAGATCCACTCGACGGCACAAAAGAATTCATCAAGAGAAATGGAGAATTCACCGTCAATATTGCGTTGATTTCGGACGGATTCCCCGTGATGGGAGTCATTTATGTCCCTGTTTTATCACAGCTCTTTTGGGCGTATAAGGAAGGAGGTGCGTTCGTTGAAGAAAATGGCCGTACCAGGACTTTGAGTGCGAATTCATTTCGTTTGGACCAACCCGGGCTACGGGTAGTATGTTCAAGATCACACATCAACTCGGATACTGAAGCCTATATCGGCACTTTGCAAAATCCAGTGACAGTGGCGAGAGGGAGTTCACTGAAATTCATGCTCATTGCCATGGGAGAAGCAGAAGTGTATCCCAGGTTGGGGCCTACCATGGAATGGGACACTGCAGCCGCCCAGGCGATATTGGAAGAGGCCGGGGGATGCGTTGAAGAGGCAGATACGGGAGACAGGTTGTGTTACAACAAAAAAAGTCTTTTGAACCCGTATTTCATTGCTATGGCTAAAATGGTTCGATGAGCATTGACATCTCTGCCGTCATCATCACCTTCAATGAGTCAGGGAACATCGAAAGATGTATCCGATCTGTCCAAGACATCACGAAAGAAGTAATCGTAGTCGACTCAGGCAGTACGGACGACACGGTCTTGTTGGCTCGTCAAATGGGAGCCCATGTTGTCGAATACTCCTGGAACGGGTATGGAGCCAACAAAAACCTTGGTATAGCTCTGGCCAGATCTAAATGGGTCTTGTCGATTGATGCTGATGAATGGCTTCCCGAAAAAACCCGCGATTGCATTGAATCTTTAAAACTTAAGGCCAATTGTGTGTATTGTTTGGAGTTACAAAACATTTATAAGGGGCGTGTTTTAATTTATGGTGCATACGGGATTGAGTTAAAACCCCGGCTTTTCGAGAAAGATAAAGTAAGATGGGAAGAATGCCACGTTCACGAAACACTTACAGGCCTTTCCGATCTTAAAAAGGTAAAGACAGGATGCGTGATGTTTCATCATCTGGCTGACACGAAAGATGAACTCTTAGGGCGTGAGTCGAAATATGCAAAATTGGCGGCCAAAGATTTGCTTTCACAACGTACCAGAATGCATTTTTTGAAAGAACACTTAGGCGGCACATATCATTTTATGCGGTCTTATCTGTTACAAATGGGAATACTTGAAGGAAAGTTGGGCTGGGAGACGAGTATGGTGCAGGTCCATAAAAACAGAGCCAAGGTTCAGGCGTATAAAGCCTTGCGTTCTGGTGGAAACCCCAATTGAGGAAGCAGTGAAATTGTGTTAATTGTCAGCCATACTGTTATGGGTAAATCGATGAACAGGTACTCGAATATATTGGTTGGAGGATTGTTTTTGATCGCTGTCCTCATTACAGGACTTTCAACTTCAAACGGCCGTGCTAATGGATCTGGTGCTGGGAGTACGGGCGCTCCGTGTGACAACAGCAATGTATGTGGTCATCCCGCTTGCCATGGGGATAATAGTTTTGGTTTGACTACACAATCTTTTGAGCTCAGGGAGCTATTGACCGGGGATACCGTGTGGAACTATGTTCCGGGAAAATCCTATGAAGCGAGGGTTCGCGTATTTTCGGGAGCCGGGACAGGCAGTTTTGGATTCCAGGCCACTGTGCTGGATACGAATCACCTGGATGTAGGAGGATGGTTCAATCCTGGGGGCAATGTCCAAATAGCGACCGCACCCGATTGTAATAATCTTCTCCGAACTTACGTGGAACATGCTTCACCTCATTTTCTTTCCACTTTCGTGGTAAACTGGCAAGCCCCCGATTGTAATATCGGTCCTGTAAAATTCTATTTTGCAGGCAATAAAGTCAATAACAATGGGGAGCCCAGCGGTGATTCAGGAGGCTTAGGGGATAGTGCCATATATCACCCGTCAGTGGTTGATCATCTGGTACTTGACGAATCACCCATAGCTCCCGGATTGTACTGGGCACAAAAATCCATTCTGGCATCGGCTAGCTTGATGGAGGATACGCT
>JBFKOL010000167.1:0-8791 GCA_041628815.1 Saprospiraceae bacterium
CAAAAAGAATGAAATGATTGGAGGAGTACCCAAAACCCACTGCTCCTATGAGAGCAATCCACGGATCCACTTTTAACAGAAGCATTATGAGGTAAAAACCGATCATCAGCGCATTGAAGTAACCAATAGGTCGACTCATAAAAAGCTGTTGAATCCTTTCAAGATACCGTACTGAGTTATTGTCTCTGGGAGTAGAGAGCTGAAAAGATGGCATTCCGCCGAACATCGCATTGGTCCACAAGACGTCTTCTTTAGTAGAAGCCCGAAAGTCTATTAATTCTTTTGTCATACCTTGATGAGAAACGACATCCTGGGATCTGTACTTTTTCCCTTGCAACTGCGGATAAAAATAAGTGCAGTTCAATATGAGAAATACGACGAGAGCGACAATGTGCGGAAGAGCTTTTGACAGTTTGGCATTCATAGAGAAAAACTTGAGCGGCTAAGTTAATGTATGATAAAGTTTTAGAATATTTTCCCGGAACTTATCCCAGGTAAAACGGTCCTTTTCCAATGCTACATTCTTTGAAAACATGTCAAAACGCCGGTTTTCAAAGAAATCTGTAATGGCCAAAGCTATGGCATCTGGATCCGGGGGGACCACATATCCCACCTTACCGTTGGGAACAGTCTCGGAAAGTCCCCCAACGTCAGTAACGAGCATAGGACAATCGTAGAAGTAGGCGATTTGCGTTACCCCACTTTGGCTGGCCGACTTGTATGTCTGGCTGACCATGTCCACAGCTGAAAAGTAGGTGGCTATTTCAGCACTTGGTATGAACTCATCTCTTATGGTGACTCGATCCCTCAGGCCGAGTCGATTCACCTGGTCCAGGTAATCCGATTTCTTTACATAAAACTCACCTGCCACCAGTAGATGGATCTCCAGTTTTTTTACTTCTTCACGGCCCAGGGCTTCCAACAACAGATCTAGCCCTTTGTAATCCCTTACAAGACCGAAAAACAGTAAATAGTTCTTTGTTGGATCCAGACCCAATTTCTTCCGTGCAGAAATTTTATCCATTCTAGGCGTGTACCTCGTATCCATGGGAAGCGGATACCAGGCAACCGGATTTGCCGTAAATGTCTTCACCTCTTCTGCCACTTTACCTGAAAAAGTCATAATGGCATCACAAGCCCGGACAAAAAAGCCCGTTAACCACTTGTCACCAATCCGGTGCTCATGGGGGATTACATTGTCGCACAGTGCTATAATCTTTATTTCATGTCTCAACATCCTTGCAATTGATCCCAGGGCCATTGCCATGAATGGTAACCAATAGCGAATAATGACCAGGTCGGGATTTTCCCGGTTCACAAATCGCGCTGTCTTTCTCCAACTCAAAGGATTAATCGAATTGATAGTCGAATGGATCTCCAAATCAGACGGTGGTGGATCTGTAGTAAACTGCGTTTTACCGGGAAAAAGAAACTTCGGATACTGCAGGCTGTAGGATACGATGGATGCCTGAATACCAGTCATTTTCAAACTGCGGGCCAATGCTTCACTGCTGTCCGCAATTCCTCCTCTCAGGGGATATGCAGGTCCTATAATGATCACCTTCACTGGGCAACAAATATATTTGTTTTATCCTAATACATTTTCCAGTTCAGAACGAGAATACCCAAAGTCGGCAAGGTCGTATTGGTGTGCGGACTGGTACGCGGCTCTTTTCTGGAAAATGGCCTCGTATTGTTCCCTGAATGAGTCTTTTAAAACAGAATCAGTGAATGCATAAATCGTGTCAAACACCTGCTCTGGGTGTGTTGTGAGGTGCGTAAATTTTACCTGTAACAAATTTTCGGAAGGGATTTTAGGAAGCATTTCTTGTAGGTGATTGTAGAAATCTATGGCCGACTGCCCTACAGAGCGATACTCTGATATCCCGGCCTTACCCTGAAACCACTTCCAAGGAGCGCTGAACATACTTATGTAGGAGGGTATGGTTTTATAAGGGTCTCTGTCTATACAAATGAATTTGGCATTGGGGCAAATCTCGCGTATAAAATTTATTCGGCCAGAAGACATGACACTCTTTATAATCAATTTTTTATGCACGCCACCGATGAATTGCATTCGTTGCAGGAAATTAAAGTAGAACTTCTTGATAGATTCGGTTTCCCGTTCTGGCCAGTGATCCAATATGTTGAGGTATTTTAAGGATTCAAATTGTGGCACAAACATGGACCAGGCAGGCGAAATGAAAGAAAGAAACCAAAGCCCTTCGTCTTCTTCTGGCAAACCGGGCCCCGTCCTGTGAATGTGACTCCATATACCATCTCCGGGTTTAGTGATCAGTCTGTACATGTGCCTAAAAGGTTGCCCGAGTAACCGATCGAAAGTAATTAGCAGTTCCACTAACCTGGTCAGCAGAATGGAAGGAAAAAGTACCTGGTACAAGGCAGGGGTAAAGTAATTTTCTTTATCGATAGCGAGGGTTCGCTGGAGAAAGGTAGTGCCACTCCTCGGGGGGCTTATGATAAAAACCGGATCTGTTACAACCTGCTTTCGGTAGCCATAAAAACATATTTCATCGGCCAGCCTAAAAAAAGTGTTGATAATCCATACCATCATACAAAGGGAGAGTATCAGGCAGGTAAAAAGACATTTCCGCAGTCGAAAATGAACGAAGCAGTTGATTTTTAGGATGTTGTATAAACTCCGAAGGCTTAAGTAACCAATACTTGCATGAATGATTTTCATCGCAGGTCAAAGTAATGGAATTCGAATTGAATTACGAGACTACGCTGATCTACATGCTGAAGGATTACTTGCCACCTTGCAGAAAAGCCTGGTACTCATCCAGGTCATCCCACCTGCCATCTGCAGCCATTTCGGCCTGTTTAGGCCATGATGCGGGATCGGCGAGTCGAAACCTGGGACCGGCCTCTTCAAGAATTTTTTTGATCGTATCCTCTGATGCCGTCGATAGCTTACGCCATGTATCTATACCTTTCGTCTTGAGCAGTCCTTCAATTTTAGGACCTATCCCTTCCACGGCTTTAAGATCATCCTGTTTCCATCGCTTAAGTGCACCCATCTTAATAAGGATCTTTTCGACCTTGGAGTCCGTAGTACCCGCTGATTTTGAGGTGCGACCTGTATCGAGCTTTTTCTGGTAGCTGATTAGTGATTCCCAGTCACCCGAAGCGGCCATAGCTGCCTGCTTTGGCCATGTTGCAGGGTCAATGATACGGTAACGGGCGGCATTGGCCTCGTCGAGCAAAGATCTCAAAGAAACATTCGTGGAAGCTGCCAGGTCACTCCAGTTCTTCACACCTCCCTTCTTCAGCACTTCATCCATTTTAGGACCAATTCCCTCCACGACCTGTAAATTGTCATCCGTCAGTACCGAATAAATGTTTTTCCCGCCAGCCTGGGCGGTTCCAGCAGCAATTCCCGCCGCTGCCAGTGGAGTTGTGCCGGTGGAGGCCGGCCCTTTTACATCTCCTGATTTTATTCCGGATTCCTTAGCCGTACTTTTAGTTCCAACATCCTCAGAAGAGCCTTCTTTACCTTTGGAATCCATCCGGGAGGCGGCCAGTTCCGCCTCTTTTTCCTTAATGGTTCCCTTTAGCAAAGTAAGCTCGCTGTCAAGAGCGGCTCGTTTTGCCTTACAATCACTCAACTGGCCTTCAAGATTGGAAATCATTCCCCTAAGGCGTTCATTTTCCTCTTCTAATTCTTTGACTCTCCTGCGAATAGATGCATGCAGCAACCAACACAAAAGTGCACCGAGCAATGCCGCCAATATCCACGGAATGATCCAATGACAATCGCAAAAACTGAATAATAGCATGTTTCTTGGTTTATTATTGAATGATCTGCAATTCGGTTCTCCTGTTTTGTGCCCTGCCACGTTCCGTTGAATTGCTGGCTACTGGAGCACTTTCTCCTTTGGTTTCCACCACTATCCGCGATGCGGGTACACCGAGCGACACCAGGTAATCGCGTATGACGATGGCCCGCTGCCTGCCAAGTCTCATATTATCGGAATCAGACCCTATATCATCCGTATGTCCCGTCAGACGAATGCGTTGACTTGTCGCCCTGACCTGCTCGGCCAATTGTCTCAGGTATTCTTCTACCGCGGGATCTTGTATCTGGGAAGTAGACGCAAATGGGAAGTAGATCAGCGTACCTGTCGGTAAGGATTGAACTTCTTCTTTTAAAATCTCAAAAAGCACAAGGTTGGTACCTATCCCTCCACTTCCTTCTGCTTGACCTACAGATAATTGTGCCCCGGTTTCTATCCTACCCTCCGGCAGTCCGCTTCCTATGAGACGTTTGATGACATCAGCCCGACACAGACCAAGGTTTTCAAAATTTGTTTCATTATTTTCTGACGAATTGTAAAGTCCAACAATGCGCAACTTTTCTCCCTCCCATACTTCCCTGATCAGTGAATCAAGCATGTTGCGGAAGGTAGCTCCATATACAGGTGTACAAGATCCGGATTCAAAACACGTAGAAGTGCCTGGACAGATTTCTTCTTCTTCAGTTACCGTTCCGGTAGTTGTAGCCTCCTGGCTGATAGTGGACTCTGAAGTTTCGTCACCGGTACAACATCCATTGTAGTCCACGCACATTTTATACCCCAATAAGAAATAAAGAACAAGAACGATCAGAATGAAAATATTCCGCATTGGCCAGGTAAGTTTCACATCTGTCAAACAGATTACACAATATAATTAATTTGTCCCATTTGAAGGCCCTCCAACAATCATATTTAAAATCTTATATTTATCAATCCATAATTTGGCTGTGAACGGCATCGATTCCAACGAATGCCGGATGCATGGATCATAATTGGACCGGGTTACAGGGACTATGAAGAGATATGTTTTCCTGAAGATTTCCGGTGCCTACCTTTTTGGGATATCATTGGCAAGATGGATCCTTTGTAGTAGTGAGTTCTGGTATGGGGCTTCCATCATCCTATTGATTCTGGCCTTTTCCTTTCACTCCATCAAGTGCAAAATCCCTATAATCTGGAAAAGTTTTATTGTGCTGGCGGTCGTAATGGCACTTGGCGCTGCGCGATATACAGATTGTGTCAAGTCCAGGAATGAAATCGCGGCATTGCCCGAATGGGAACAGGATGGTTGGAAATTCTTTACGATTCAATCATTTGCGAGGCCAGGGAGTGCTCACAGAACGGAAGCCATCGTGTCAATCTTCAGCGAATTCAGTACTGAGGCAGTTTCGATGAAAACACTGTTGTTTTTTGACAGGACAATGAACAGCCGTGATTTGATACCGGGAAAAACAGGTTTGGCAAAATTCTCGATGCGCAAAGTCGACTACCAGGTTTACCCCCATGGTTTTGATTACAACAGCTACCTGTACGATCGAGGTATATTATACAGTGCTTATTTGAGCAAAGCAGATGTCCATTGGATCAATCCCGACAACAGGTCCCTGCAGGCCTTTATGGTAGGAATACGTGCTGATCTCAAATTTATCATGGAAAATCTTTTTAGCGGTAACACCCTTGGGGTAATGACCGCTTTGTTGATCGGAGATCGCACATCGCTCGACGAAGAATTATCAGATGCCTACGCTGAAGCAGGAGCGATTCACACACTGGCGGTATCCGGACTGCATGTAGGTATGGTCACCTTGATTTTTTTGTGGTTGGGAAGTCGATTTCTCTATGGCTCAGCAGCCAGAAGATGGATCCTTTTTGGTGTCATCGTTTTCCTGTTATTCGTCTACTGCCATATCTCCGGTGGCGCTGCATCGGTGTTCAGGGCTTCCATTATGTTCGGCACTTTGCTATTTGCCAGGACGGTCGGAATCAAGCAATACGGTCTTAACACACTTGCTTTTACCTGTTTTTTACTCCTTTACATCGACCCGATGTATCTTTTCCAGATAGGCTTTCAACTCTCTTTTTCCGCCGTACTCAGCATTATCATCTGTTTTTCATGGCTTGAAAATCTGTGGTCCCCCCGATCGAAATATCTCCGGCATCTGTGGCAAATGATTGTTTTGTGCCTGTCGGCTCAGGTACTCACCATGCCGTTGTTGGCTTTCTATTTTGGCCAGTTGCCCGTTTATTTTCTTCCTGCAAGTTTAGCCGCTGTCAGTATTGTCCAGGTATTACTGGTTCTCGGCATATTGTCGGTAGCCTCCTGGCCTATTTTGCCTTCGTTGGGCAATTTTTTGGCTGGTATGGCAGAACATATGGCATGTTTTCTGAATGCCCTTATTTCTGCCATGAGCAAATGGCCCTTGCACCTCGTCCAAAACATTTCGGTAAGTCCTTTCATGCTGTCCATGCTCTATGGATCTATAGCCAGTGGGATGTGGATGCTTAAGCAAAGGAGTTATGCCTCATTGTTGCGATTCTTGTTGTTCGTCCTGGCCGCGAGCATCTTTTATTCCGTTGAAACCATCCATTTTTGTCTCCAATGTACCTGGCATCGATTTGGCAACAAGCACGACTGTTTTGAATGGTACATAGGACATACAACTATCCGGTGGTGTGAACAAGAGCAGTCAGAAGAATCAATATACCATATGACCCATTCATCACACATCTACCATCGCACCAAAACGGTTTTGGAGCTGAAATACATTCCATGGCCATCCAAAATTGAACATTTATGTCATTCATCGAAATGAGCCACCGAGAACGAAGGGCTGCCATCATCCTTTGCATATTGATCATATTGGTCCAGTGTATAGCAAGGATGATACATCACGTCCACCCTGCCATAAAAAATCATCGGCATGAGGCCATTGAGGCCTACCTGGCATACAAGGCGTTGCAGGACACTATTGAGCCTCCTTCTTATCAGACTTTAACAGAGCCTTTCCGTTTTGACCCAAATAGTCTGCCGGGAGACAGCTTGTTGCTGCTTGGATTTTCCTCTCGATTTGTAAGAAACCTCGTAAAGTACCGCAATGCGGGAGGATCATTCCGCAGACCAACAGACTTGATGCGCATCTATGGCTCCGACTCGCTACAAATTGACAGCATGCTTGCATGGGTGGAAATTCCAACCCGCCCAACCTCCAATAATCTGAAACAACCCATGAGTGTTACAGAATCCAGGATGAAGTTGACCCGCCAGGCCGCTGACAAGAACGCTCAAGTCGAACGAATCGACCTCAACGTGGCGGATTCAGTTTCTCTGGTAAGGTTGAAGGGAATCGGTCCCGTCTTGTCTGCCCGAATCATCAGGTACCGCAATATTCTTGGCGGTTTTAGCGAGGTTAGTCAACTCAAAGAAGTATATGGATTATCCGAAGAGACTTTTGTACGCATCCAGCCCCGGCTCTATGTCGGAAAACCACATAACATGCTTCACATCGATTCCATGTCCTTTCGCCAAATATTGAGACATCCATACACGGATTATGAGGTAACCAAAATCCTCAAAAACCAAGCATCCTCACCCCGAGATAGTTTCATCCACGAGTTGAGAGCGGCCATGGGTGAGGAGAGATGGCTTCGTTTATGGCCGTACCTTTTTGAGAAAGACCCGTTTCAAATTATGCACACAGATTCTACCAAAACATAATCCGATTCACCGCGTTTGTTTTACATTGAGGTGTTATAGTGCTTTTGACAATTTCCATTGTCACCCATCCTTTCGAATGTGAAACACTTATTCTACCTGAACCGGTTCTTATTGCGCTATAAATGGCGCTTGCTTGCAGGAACAATTTTCGTAATCCTGCAAAACTACTTTCGCCTGCTTGTCCCCCCCCAGTTCAGGAAAGCCTTGGACCTTGCCAGCGTCTGCCTTGCAGAGTACCGGATACTTGATGATCCTGAAGAGAAATCTGCTCTTCTCAAATACATTACACTCAACTTGTCCGACTATGCTCTATTGGTACTTGGATTTGCTGTGTTGATGGGTGTTTTCATGTACTTAATGCGTATGACCGTCATTGTCGTTTCCAGGTTGATCGAATACGACCTGCGCAAAGTGATATTTGCGCATTACGAAGAGTTGGATGCGGCCTTTTTTACCCGTAACTCGACAGGTGACATGATGTCGAGGATTACCGAGGACGTTTCCAAGGTTCGTATGTACCTGGGGCCCGGACTGCTGTATTGTGTCAACCTCGTGACCTTGTTTATCCTGGCAATTGTTGAAATGTATTATGTGAATAAAACGCTGACGCTCTATGCCCTTCTTCCACTTCCAATCCTGTCGGTCTCCATCTATTATGTCAGCAACATCATCAACAAAAAGAGTGAGTTGATTCAACGCCAGTTAGCCAAGTTGACCACCATCGCACAGGAAGTATATTCGGGAATCCGCGTGGTAAAGTCCTATGCCAAAGAACCCCAGTTTCGCAATTTTTTTGCCGAAGAAAGTGAATTATTCAAGGACAATTCGATGTCGTTGGCAAAGGTAAATGCCCTTTTTCATCCTTTGATGATCATCCTGGTTTCTTCAAGTATCCTGCTTGTCGTGATTGTTGGCGGCCAGGAGGTGGCTAAAGGGAACATCACTCATGGCAATATAGCCGAATTCATCATCTATGTGAATATGCTGACATGGCCATTCACCGCTGTAGGGTGGATTGTTTCCATCGTTCAACAAGCTGAGGCGAGCCAAGGCCGTATCAATGAATTCCTTAATACCCAACCTTCCATTGTCAATCCGTCGGACGCAACCCATGAGATCAAGGGAGAAATTGAATTTAGGAATGTTTCTTTTTCCTATGAAGGGTCTGGAATCATGGCATTGAAGAATATCAGCTTTTCTACACGTGTGGGTGAAAAACTGGGCATCATTGGACGCACTGCCTCGGGCAAGTCCAGCA
>JBFKOL010000168.1:0-8589 GCA_041628815.1 Saprospiraceae bacterium
CCGTCCAGGAGAAGAGGTCAGAAGGCATACTTATGAAAACATTGTTGCTTCAGGACAGTACACCATCAATCATGTCCATATAGGCTTCACGGAAAAAGCGCATTATACTTCAGCCAAATTTAAAGCAGGTGATTCTGAATTTGAAGCCTGCGGTTTCACCGAGGCCTATGTCACCGGCTTTGATGCCCCGTTTGTAGAAGAAAGCATGCTTCGGTTGGGACTGGCAATGGTTGAGGACATACCTATCAAAAGAAATGGAACCCGCCTTGTTATAGGAGAGGTGGTCCATGCTTTCATACCCGAAGATGCGATCGAAGAAAACGGACATCTGAATTTGGAAATCATCGGTACCGCAGGAATTTCAGGTCTTAATAGTTATTATTCGCTAAAGAAGGAGGCCATTTATCCTTATGCAAGGGTATCTGAATTACCCTGGCGGAAAAAATAGGCTACCGGTTGACCATTCATGGCAAATCCATATATACTTCTTTGTTTAATTTTCCGCCATGGATTGGATCATTCGGCAGGAGTTGGCAGGGGATAAAGACAAAGTTGCAGAAGTAATACGTCGTGCATTTCACGATGTGCCACAAAGCGATCAAACCGAAACAGAACTGGTAGATAGACTGAGAAGTTCTGAAGCTTTTATTCCCGAGTTGTCACTCGTGGCTGTATGGAATGCGAAAATTGTTGGTCACGTACTTTTGACGAGGATTTGGATTGATTGCCATTCCGCAACTTTTGACTCCCTTGCCCTGGCGCCAGTATCTGTTCTGCCTGAATTTCAGAAACGCGGAATAGGCGGTTCCCTCATCCAAAGGGCGCATGACATTGCCAGAAAAAAGGGTTTTAAAAGTGTGGCACTAGTGGGGCATGCAGGATACTACCCCAAATTCGGGTACCGTCGGGCCAGCCAATTCAGGATTTCTTTTCCCTTTGAGGTCCCGGATGAGAACGCGATGATGGTTGAGTTGATACCTGGCGGGCTGGCAGGAGTAAGCGGGATAGTGAGGTATCCGGGAGAGTTTTATTAATTTAAGTGGAATAATTTATTACTGACCATTGACAATCTTTAAACTCTTAACTTTTCACCTTGAATTCATCATTCATCAACCCCCTTTCTACCCTGGTTCATCCTCTTTTCCCGGTTTTTGTCGTAATAATCCGCGAAAAGCATCTTGAACGTTGCTTCCTTCGTACAGGACTTTGAACACCTCCGTAGCAATGGGCATTTGAATGTTGTACTCGTTGGCCAGTTTCATTACGACGGCGGCTGTCTTAACTCCTTCTGCGACTTCGTTCATTCCTGCGATGATTTCATCCAATTTTTTTCCTTGTCCTAGATGAAAGCCTACCGTGCGGTTGCGGCTTTTGGCACTGGTGCAGGTTGCTACAAGATCGCCCATGCCGGCCAGTCCGGCAAAAGTGGCTGGTTTTCCACCCATTGCTGTACCCAGTCGGGTCAGTTCGGCAAGGCCTCTCGTTATGACGGCAGATCGGGTATTCTCACCAGCACCGGCACCATCGCCCATTCCGGCAGCAATGGCAATGATATTTTTCAGAGCGCCGCCCAGTTCACACCCTATCACATCTTCATTGATGTATACCCTGAATAAACCTGTCCTAAACACTTGCTGTAGTGCTGCGGCAATGGTGTCGTCTACCATGGCAATCACACTCGCGGCAGCTTGTCCTTGGGCGATTTCCTTGGCCAGATTGGGGCCGGTAAGGACACCTGCAGGGTGGCCCGGCATGACTTGTTCTATGATCTCGGTCATCCGCATTCTGGTGCCTTCCTCCAATCCCTTTGCAAGGCTAACAATCGGGACCCAGGGTCGAATATGGGGTTTCGCCATTTCCAAAACGGAGCGAAAACTTTGTGCAGGAACGCCCATTACCACTACATCCGCGTTGTGAACGGCTTCACGAATGGTTGGGACAGCCGAAAGGGTAGAAGGCAACACGGCCCCAGGGAGATATGTCTTGTTGGTATGTTGCGCATTGATTTCCTCTACCGTTTCTTTTTTCCTGGCCCATATGACAGTGGGACAATTGCGCGCAGTGAGCGAGGCCACAGTGGTACCCCATGACCCACCACCAAGAACACCTACCTTGAAATTGGCTACGGATTCCATATTATTCTTTTTTTCAAGATAAAAAGTCCTCCGCGTATGTCCACTATTTGAATTAAAAAGCCAATCGGACCATAGATACAATTGTAAGAATACGAGAAATGCGTACATTCAAAATTCATAAAAACGACAAATGAATCGTAGGACGATCTTACAGTATACGGCGGCGGTCACCGGGGCGGTTGTTTGTACACCTTTGGCAGCATCTCTTCTTTCGGGATGCCAGACTACGGCAGAATCTGGCCCGGGGGAAGGGCTGGCTTTTTTTACTACGGAAGAAATGGATCTGATCACGAGGATTGTGGATGCCATTTTACCGCGAACAGACAGCCCGTCGGCCAGCGACGCAGGTGTGCCGCAAATCATCGATCAAATGGTGGGCAAGGTGTATCCTAAGGAAGCGAGTGAACAATACCGGATAGGTTTTCAAGCGCTTTCTGGCCATATCGAAAAGAAGGATCTGAGTGCCAGCCTGGTTCAGATAGAAAAAGGCACCGAAGCAATACCTGAAGAGGTAAGTGGCGCTTACAGGCACCTCAAACAACAGACCATTGCCTACTACCTGTCGACTGAGCAGGTAGGTAAAAATTTCCTAAACTATCTCCCGGTTCCCGGTGAATACCAAGCCTGTATTACACTGGAGGAGGCTGGGGGTAAAGCCTGGGCTCTATGAATTATATCCAGAATAACGACCCTAACTTTCATTATGACGCGATCGTAATAGGCTCCGGTATAAGCGGAGGTTACGCAGCGATGGAATTGTGCAAAAAAGGTTACCGTACCCTGGTCCTCGAAAGAGGACCTATGATGCGGCACGGTCAGTACCCGACGGCTGCCATGGACCCTTGGGACCTCCCTAATCAGAATATGGTCACGCAGGAGGAAATTGCCAGGCACTATTACAAGCAGAACCGCTTGGTATGGTGGGTTCGCGAAGACCATAAGCATCTCATCAACAAGGACGACGAATACCCCTATGATGAAGATTCGCGGTTTGACTGGATACGCGGGCATCACGTCGGTGGCCGTTCCATTATGTGGGGGCGACACTGCTATCGGTGGAGTGATATCGATTTTGAAGCCAATGCCAAAGAAGGCATTGCAGTTGACTGGCCGATCAGGTATCGGGATATCGCTCCGTGGTACGATTATGTCGAGCGATTTGTCGGTGTAAGCGGGCAGAAAGAAGGTCTAAAACAGGTGCCTGACGGTATATTCCTTCCTCCTTTTCCACTGAATTGTGCTGAGCAGCACATGCGCGAAGCCGTTGCCAAGGCTTACCCTGGACGCATCATCACACCCGGCAGGGTTGCCAATCTCTCCGTATATGATCCAGAAGTACACAAAGGTACAAGGGGTCAATGCCAAACGAGGGATCGCTGTGTGAGGGGGTGTCCATATGGCGCCTATTTCAGCAGCCTGTCGGCCACACTTCCAGTTGCGGAGGAAACAGGCAATCTGACATTGCGTGCAGACAGCATTGTCAGCGAGATCGTCTTTGACAGGGAAAGCGGGAAGGCAAACAGTGTTAGGATCAAAGATGGACAAAGCGGCGAAGAATTGGAATTCTTTGCGCGCATCATATTTTGCAATGCAAGTACGGTCGGTACAACGGCCATTCTTCTCAACAGCCGATCAGAAGTTTTTCCCGATGGCTTAGGCAACGGAAGCGGAGAACTGGGACACAACATGATGGATCACCACTACGGAATGGGGGCAGCAGGAGAATTGCCTGGCTTTGAAGACACCTACTACAAAGGCCGCAAACCAGGCGGGTTCTATATACCTAGGTTTCGCAACATTGATAACGCCACCAAGAGAAAAGATTATTTGCGGGGCTTCGGCTACCAGGGGCAGGCCCGGCGTGGACACAACGTGACGGAAGGTGTAATTGGCCCGGATTTAAAGGATGCCATCTTTACGCCGGGACCGTACCAGATCTTTATGACCTGCTTTGGCGAGCTGCTTCCATATCACGAAAACAGGATGTATCTCAACTTCGACAAACGCGACAATCACGGCCTTCCCATCATAACCTTTGATGCACAGCTCCGCGAAAATGAGCGGTTGCTGCGTATAGATGGCGTCACCTGTGCTGAAGAAATGCTTGAAGCGGCTGGCTGTAAAAACATTACCTCTTACAATACTGAAACGGCTGTAGGTGCATGTATCCACGAAATGGGTACCGCGCGGATGGGACGCGATCCGAAAACCAGCGTACTCAACAAATGGAACCAGATGCACGAAGTACCTAATGTATTTGTCACCGATGGAAGCTGCATGACCAGTTCGGGCACACAAAATCCCAGCATTACGTATATGGCATTGACGGCTAGGGCGGTGGATTACGCGCACAGAATGGTGAATGAAGGAATATTATAGTAGGTAAGACTGCAGTTGTACGGAAAGAAGTGGTGGAAACCCAATGAAAAAACACCTAAAGGCTGTGTAGAATGAAGCTTTGAGAATTCAAAGTGAAAAGTTTAACAATAATTTCAACCACACAACCACCGTATGATATTCCTTTGCTCCGCTACGGTCATCCCACATAGACCGTTTTGGCGTTCGCAAACTCGAGCATCCCGTGCTTGCTCAACTCCCTGCCAAATCCGCTGTCTTTGATACCTCCAAAAGGTAGCCTTGGGTCGGATTTGACTTGTTCATTGACGAAGCAACATCCGGCTTCGAGTTGATCCCTGGCAATCGATTCTCCGCGGATAAGGTCGCGTGTGAAAACGCAGGCGCCAAGGCCAAACGAAGTGTCGTTGGCAATGCGGATGGCCTCCTCTTCGTCATCCGCTTTGAAGACCACGGCCACCGGGCCAAAAAGTTCTTCGCGATAGGCTAGGTTGTCCGGTGTTACCTCAGTAAGTATGGTAGGTGGATAAAAGGCACCTTCGATGTCTGTGGGAATAAACCCTCCTGTCAAGAGGTGAGCCCCTTGCGCGATGCTTTCCAGCACCTGTCTGTGCAGTCCTTCCCTTGCTTCGAGGCTGGCCAGCGGAGCGAGTGTCGTCTCTTTCATTGCAGGATCACCGAACTTAACATTTTCCATCTGTTTTCTAAAATGCTGCAGGAATTCTTCATAGACCTCTTTCACTGCAATGAATCGCTTGGCACCGATGCATGATTGTCCCGCATTGAGCAATCGACCTTTAGCACTAATGCTAGCTGCTTTTTCGACATCTGCATCGGCCAGGATCAGGTACGGATCACTACCTCCCAGTTCGAGTACCGACTTTTTGAGGTGCCGGGCGGCAGTGGATGCCACCGCTTTGCCCGCCGGACCACTGCCGGTCAAAGTAATTGCGCGTACTGCGGGATGAGCAATCACCTTTTCGACCTGGTTTGTCTTTATAAGAAGTGTTGAAAAGCTTCCTTTAGGAAAACCTGACTTAGCGAAGATTTCTTCAATGGCAAGCGCACATTGTGGCACATTGGAAGCGTGTTTCAAGAGCCCCGTATTTCCCAACATCAAGGCGGGGGCGGCAAACCTAAATACTTGCCATAAAGGGAAGTTCCACGGCATCACGGCCAGCACCACTCCTATGGGACCATAGGTCACATAACTTTTTTTAGCGTCCGTTCTTATGATTTCGTTGCTGGCAAAATCCTCTGCGTGTTTGGCGTAATATCGACATACCCAGGCACATTTCTCAACCTCACCAATGGATTCGGACATCAATTTGCCCATTTCCAGGGTAATCAGCCTTGCATACTTATGTTTATCCTTCTCCAATATATCCGCTGCTGTCTGCATCCAGTTGGCCCGATCTGAAAACAAGGTGGATTTTAGCTCGCGAAATGCATTTTCGGTTCTTTCAATTTTATGCGCTACATCATCATCCGAGATTGGCGTGAATGTCTGAGTGGTCACAAGGGAAAATGGGGATTTGCTCTGTATCATGATTGCCAAAATTTTTCAAGTTTTTCGACCAGTTGTCCATTGATGAAGGTATGTACCGGAATGGGTATGATGGTTAGTTTTCGTTCTTTTATTACCTCTGTAAAAATAGCTTTCAAATCTTCCACATTATTTGGGCTCCTGACAGATATTCCAAAACTTTGTGCCAAAAGGGTAAAATCCGGGTTGCCAAATGTGGTGCCAAAGGATCTTCCTCTGTTGCGTTCTTGTTTCCAGGAAATCAAACCATAGTCGTCGTCCACAAAAACAACGATGCCATATCCCGCACCTACTCTTACGGCGGTCTCCAACTCCTGTACGTTCATCATGAATCCACCATCTCCCATAATTGCGAAAATGGGCCTATCCGGATGTTCAATGGATGCTGCAATGCCCCCGGGCAAAGCGATACCCATACTTGCCAGTCCATTGCTAACAATACATCCATTCGGACAATACGTAGGAAAGTTACGGGCGATCCACATCTTATGGGCACCGACATCTGAAATGACCAACCCATGGTCCGGGAGTACTTCTCTGAGAGCAGACAATACACCCGGGATGGTGAATTGGTCTGAATTGACAGGTATTCTATAAGATTCCAGATCATTTGATATCATTGATCTTATGGAAGAATACCAGTTTTTGCCTTTCCATTCCTGGTCGTTTAGCCTCCCGTACAATGCGTCCAGGGCATTGGCAATATCGCTGGTGATTTCCACTTTGGGCTGGTATTCCTGGTATACTTCAGCCGGAGTGAAGTCGATATGTATAATTTTCTTGGAACGTCCAATGTGCCAAGCAGCAGGGTCGTATTCGGCAATGTCGTAGCCTACTGTCATGACCACTTCTGCTTGCTCAAAAGCTTTTAGCCCATAATCTCGGAACCCCAATCCAATGGCAAACAGAGATTGATCAAGGCGGTCAGAGATGGCGCCTTTGCCCATAAAAGTCGAAATGACGGGAATATTGAAATCTTGGGCCAAGGCGGTGAGGCTTTCACTTGCTCGATTCCTGATGGCACCATTTCCCGCGAGGATAACAACCTTACTGGATTGTGTAATCACTTCCACTGCCTGCTGTACAGCAACCTGGTCGGGTGCCGGTAACCTCGGACTCGACCGTTCTAATATTTTGAAGGACGACAGCTTTTCGGCTGCTATATTTTCTGGTAATTCCACGTGGCAAACACCCGGTTTTTCCATTTCTGCAACCTTGATGGCTTTCCGAAGTACCTCCGGTACAAGGGAGGGGTCATTGATGGAAAAATTCCACTTGGTTATGGGTTTGAATATATTGACTACATCGATGATTTGGTGACTTTCATGATGAAGTCTTTCGAGACTGCCCTGTGCAGTAATGGCCAGGACCGGTGCTTTGTCCAGCTGGGCATCGGCCAGGCCTGTCAACAGATTGGTCGCCCCCGGCCCCAAGGTGGCGAGACAAGCTCCTGCTTTTCCCGTTATCCTGCCATGTACATTGGCCATGAATGCTGCCCCCTGTTCGTGACGGCAGTTGACAAATGTGATTGATGATTTTTCCAGGGCAAACATCATATCCTCGTTTTCTTCACCGGGCACACCGTAAATTCTCTTTATCCCTTCTTGCTCCAGGATACGAACAATGGCTTCAGCCGTGTTGATTGGTTCATTTGCATCTGCGATCATACCATTACAACCCGATAACCAAGGACAATGTTTGCTGCTTATAACACGATCTATCCAAATGGGACTGGAATGTTTGAAAATTGAACAGGTCGTAAACCTGCCTGATAACGTCAGGATTTAATTATTCCTGAAGATCTCATTATCGACTTCAACCGATAAACCGGTAATGCGGATCTCATCAATCATCCCTGTATCATCAAATGAACCAAAGCCGATAAGCCCCTGAGGGAAATGATGATCATTGGCCTCCATGACCGGATTATCCATGTCGTCAAAAAAGACCACAATGGATCCGACGTGTGTATCGCGAACTATTCTGACGTGGTGCCATTCATCACCCCAGGAAATGCCACCGGTGGTAAAAGAGGAAATATTACGTCGGTCCTCATCATTGACTATAAAAATTCCGTGTGCATTCTGGTCGGCCACAGATGCGAGGTGCACATAATAAAAATCGGAAGCATCCTTGAGGCCAAAGAAAATGCACATATCGCGATGACCGTATTCCCGGCCGGTCTGTTTCAGTTGCACATCGAGTGTGAAATCTGTCCATACCGGCGAGCGCATCAGTGCAATATTGACTGGAGACCGGACCGGAGGTTGGTATTTACTTTGTTTGAACAATTCCAGCACCATCCTATCGCCATCGCCTTGCAAACGCCATGCCCCGGCATCGGTAAATAGGAAATCATCCCAATCCTCGTTAGTGGTAATGAGTTGTTCAAATTTTATCGGATCCTTTGATTCCTGCGAGATAAGGACGTGGGAAACAGCATGCAAGGTCAAAGAAAGAAGTAACACCTTGGTAAACAAAGGCGCCAAAATAATATTGTCAATCTTTATCATAGATCGAAATTTACGCATGAACCAATGGCAAACCAAAACA
>JBFKOL010000169.1:0-8578 GCA_041628815.1 Saprospiraceae bacterium
AAATACCGGCATTGTTGATAAGGATATCGATTCGGCCAAAATATTCCAAGGCCCTGGCAGCTTTGCTCTGAGCTTCTTCGGTTTTTGACACGTCCATGGGCAATACCCTGGCATCATCTGGTAATGGAAGAGCACTTTTCAACTTTTTCAACTCTTCTTCTCTCCTGGATGAAAGGATAAGTAACGCACCCAAATGCGATAATTGGTTTGCCAATGCGCGGCCGATCCCGGAGGATGCGCCGGTAATCCATACTACCTGGCCCTTGAATTCCTTCACTATGCCGTCGTCATTTACTGTTCGATTTACAAGTTTTTCACTTCGCTTACGAGATTTTGGATGCTTTCTTTAGCATCGCCGAAAAACATCTTCGTTCTGTCGTGGAAAAACAGCTGGTTTTGGATACCCGCATAACCAGGATTCATACTTCTTTTCAAAACAATCACGTGCTTTGCTTCCCACACTTTCAATACAGGCATTCCATAGATGGAGCTTGCTGGGTCGTCCACCGCTGCGGGATTTACAACGTCGTTGGCACCTACGATGACCATTACATCGGTATTGGGAATGGCTGCATTGGCGTCTTCAAGATCCAACAGTTTGGGATAGGGCACATCTGCTTCGGCAAGCAATACGTTCATATGTCCCGGCATTCTGCCTGCTACCGGGTGGATGGCGTATTTAACATCAACGCCATTGGCTTCAAGCAAGTCATCGAGCTCCTTTAATACTTTCTGTGCCTGGGCAACCGCCAATCCGTATCCAGGTACGAACATCACCGATTTGGAATAAAACAATAGAATGGATGTATCAATGGCATTGGTGCTTTTGGCTACCTGGTCACCTGTATCTTTCCCTCCTCCGGTGGCTGTAAATCCTCCTATTAGGACATTCATCAGAGAACGGTTCATAGCCTGGCACATCAATATGGTCAGGATCGTTCCTGCGGCACCCACAAATATCCCACCTACCAGCATCAGCTGGTTCCCATAGATGAGTCCTGCCGCTGCTGCTGAAAGACCTGTGAACGAGTTGAGCAATGAAATCACCACCGGCATATCTGCGCCGCCAATGGGTGCAACGAAAGACCAGCCATAAAATAAGGCGAGGATAATAAAAACTACGAGTAATGTCAGTGTGTAACTCCTCAGGACGAGATAGACAAAAAGGGCAAGTACTATTACCAGTAGAACCTGGTTAATGCGGTTGTGCTTGGGCCATGTCACCTGGGAATCCCAGATTCTTCCATCCAGCTTAAGGTAGGCCAACATGCTTCCCGTGAATGAAACTGATCCGATGAGCAGCGCTGCCAGGGCGATTACTTCTGCCCCCATATCAAGGCCCATTGTCGTCATTTCCACCGTGGCAAGCACAGCAGCACATGCTCCTCCCAATCCATTAAATACAGAAACCATTTGTGGCATTGCTGTCATCTTGATTTTTTTAGCAGCCAACCATCCAATTATGGCGCCGAGAATCATTCCACCAACAATCCAGACCACATTCCCGCCACCCTCTATGCGAGGATCCAGCAATGTGGCTATAATACCGAATGCCATACCTACCGCAGCATACCCATTTCCCTTTCGGGCGGTATCGGGCGAACTCAAAAGGCGTAAGCCCCAAACAAAGAGGATGGCACCGATGAGATAGGCAACGTCTATACTTGTATTAAATATCATAGTAACCGTTACTTCTTCTTTTTCTTAAACATTTCAAGCATGCGGTCTGTGACTGCAAATCCGCCCACTACATTGATCATACCCAAAGCAATGGCTAAAGTCCCAAAAGCAAGAGAAAAGTAATCATCAGTCGCCGATCGTCTGATTAGAATAATGGCTCCTATAATGACCACCCCGCTGATGGCATTCGCACCTGACATAAGAGGGGTATGCAACACTGTGGGCACCTTGCTGATCACTTCAAACCCGAGTAGAACCGTGAATATGAGCAGGTAAATTAAAAGTAGATTGTCATTGATGAAATGTATGATCTGATCCATTCCAATGTTTATTTCGTAATTAATGATCCACTTAATATTTCGTCTTGTGAACCGAGGTCAATATTGCCATCCTTTACAATGTGTTTTAAATAATTAACCACATTGTTGCTGTACATTATACTGGCGTCTTGCGGCATTCTGGCGGCCAGGTTAGAATCCCCGATGATGAAGACGTTGTTGTGATTGACCACTTCTCCATCTTTCGTCAATACGCAATTGCCTCCTGTAGAAGCCGCGAGATCCACAATCACCGAACCCGCTTTCATTCTTTCGACAGTTTCGCGCATGACAATCTTAGGAGCCGGTCTGCCCCGCAACTGCGCTGTAGTGACCACGATATCGGCTGTAGCAGACTTCTCCTGCACCAGTTCAGCTTGCCGCTTTTTATACTCCTCAGTTTGTTCGACTGCGTAACCACCCGCATCCTTATCATCCCTTGCTCCCTCGACCTCTACGAACCTGGCGCCAAGGCTTTGTACTTCTTCCCTTACAGCACTTCTTGTATCAAACGCTTCAACAGTGGCACCAAGCCTTTTTGCGGTTGCTATCGCCTGTAATCCTGCCACTCCTGCACCTATGACAAGTACTTTTGAAGGCTTTATACTTCCTGCTGCAGTGATCATCATAGGCATATACCTTGGCATATACTGTAAGGCAACGAGGATGGCCTGGTATCCCGCGATGGAACCCATCGATGACAACACATCCATGGACTGGGCCAACGTAGTTCTTGGAATCATATCCAGGCTGAAGGCATGAAGTCCTTTCTTTGCAATGACCTCTGCAACAGATGGATCATTGAATGGGGCGAACTGTCCCATCAGAATCGCGCCCTTTTTCACTTGATCCATCTCTATCTTACCGTCTATCCTTACAATCACATCGCATGTTGCCATAATTTCCTTACAACTTTTTACCTCCGCACCTTCAAACTCCCCATCGGTATAGAACGCACCCGATCCTATGCCCGCCTCAACGTATACCTTTTCGAAGAGTTCATTTAACTTGGAAATATTGGAAGGAACAATTGGGGTTATTGCCCCCCCTTCGTCCTTGAGAAATCCGATCGTCATAAATTTTTAATTAGCGCGTACTGACTGTTTTGAATAAAACGATGTGAATATAATTCCTTAATGCCAGATACAATAATCCATAGAGGGAACCGTCACACCTCATCCCCCATTTATCTGGCATAAAAACTACTTCCTCCTGTTTAGAAGAATGTCTTCTTAACACAAGAATCCATCAGGACAGGATAACAAAAGATTTATATTTTTACCCACTGTGAAAATATCTGCCGCAATCATCACAGGAATTTACTGTCTTAGCTTGTTTCTTGCATGTAAAGGAAATGAGGAAAAACCAACATCTACAAACATGACTACCCTTTCAGGACTTGACCCAAGACTGTTTGAAGGAGAGATAGATGGACTTCGCACAGGTTTGTTTATCCTGAATAATGAAGATGGCATGGAAGTATGTATCACCAATTATGGTGCACGCCTAGTTTCCTGGATGGTCCCTGACAAAAATGGCGTCATGGACGATGTGGTCCTGGGATTTTCCTCTCTTGATGCATACTTGCAGGCTCATGAAGTTTACCATGGGGCCACTATTGGTCGTTATGCCAACCGTATTGCCAACGGTAAATTTACCCTTGATGACAAGGAATACATCCTTAATCAAAACAATGGAACCAACTCACTGCACGGCGGACCTGGTGGCTTTCACAGCAAGGTATGGGAGGTTCTGTCATTTTCTGATACGGAAATCAAGATGCACCTTCTTTCCCCGGCCGGAGATGAAGGCTTTCCCGGCAACCTGGATGTCACGTTGACTTACGCCCTGAATGAAGCCGGCGAACTGTCTATCCTCTTCGAAGCAACGACTGATGCGAAGACCGTTGTCAACCTTACACACCACTCTTTTTTCAACCTGGCAGGTGAAGGAAGCGGCACCATCAACGATCACCTCCTCTTCATCGAAGCCGATTCATACAACCCCGTCAACGAAGATCTCATACCTACAGGCATTGAACCGGTTGAGAACACACCGTTTGATTTCCGTGAGATGCGGCCCATAGGATCCCTGCTGGACACCCATCACGAACAGTTTGAAAAAGCAGGTGGTTATGACCACAACTTCGTGTTGAACAGATTCAACAGAGACCGCATCAATTGGGTGGCGGAAGTGCGAGACCCGAAAAGTGGGCGATCGATGAAGGTTTTTACCAATGAACCTGGGTTGCAATTCTACGGCGGAAATTTCCTGGATGGATCCGATAAAGGAAAGTCCGGAAAACCTTATAAAAAAAGAACTGCCTTTTGTCTTGAAACACAACATTTTCCAAACAGCCCGAATAATGAGAATTTCCCAAGTGTGGTCTTATACCCTGGCCAGATGTATAAATCGGCATGTATTTATAAATTTGGGGGCGAATGATTACCAAGACACTTACCCTGGTCAATGAATACCTGGATGTCAAAATGGGATTCCTCGGAGCCTTGTTTATGGCCAGTTGGGTATTTTGGATCAATTACGACCACGGCATGATCGACGCCGGTATTGCAGCCTCTAAACAAGGGTTATATACACTTTTCTTTGGCGGGCTGTTCCTGAGGATGGCTGAAAACATAGCGACTACAAGAAAAAAGCGAGTCTGGAGCATCCTTTGCGGTGGAGCCATTCCGATGCTGATCACTTCAGCATTGACCTTTGGACTTCACAATATGAAAGGCACCCCGGAGCCATTTCACTCAACGCTCCCCACTGTTGTCTTCAGTTACATTAGCTTTACAACATGGGCCTGGTTCAAAACGCGTCGATCCGAAGGATGATCAATGGTCATTCATTCACCTTTAAGACCAGTTTTCCTTTCTTTTCTCCGCTGAACAAACGTCCAAAACTGGCATAGAAATGTTCTATACCCTGATCTATATGTTCATCGCTCTTGATTTTTCCCTCTGCAACCCACTGAGCAAGTTGAGCAGCTGCTTCTACGTACCGGTTGGCATAATTGAAGACGATGAACCCTTCCATACGGGCACTATTTACCAGCAGTGAAAGATAGTTAGATGGACCTCGTACCTGGCCTGTCACATTGTATTGGGAAATGGCCCCGCAAAGTGGAATGCGCCCTTTGAAATTCAATTTGGCTAGCGCCATGTCCAGGATTTCACCGCCTACATTGTCGAAGTAAATGTCAATTCCTTTAGGACAATGTTCCTTGATTCCGCTGAGAACATTTTCATTTTTGTAATCAATGCAGGCATCAAAACCATATTCTTCGACGACATATTTGCATTTGTCTTTTCCCCCGGCAATACCTACGGCCCTGCACCCTTTTATCTTCGCAATCTGCCCAACTATACTGCCCACAGCTCCAGCAGCACCGCTTACCAAAACCGTTTCTCCAGGCTTCGGCTGACCTACTTCGAGCAATCCAAAATAGGCTGTATATCCAGGCATGCCCACGACACCAAGGTATTTGGGAAGAGGAAGCAGATCCGGCGATACACGTACAAAACCTTTTCCGTTGGTGAGGCAGTACTGTTGTACACCCGTCATGCCGACGAGATAATCACCCTCATTGAAATCGGTATGTTTCGATGCAATGACCTTTCCGATACCTCCGCACCGCATTACCTCACCCAGTTGGACGGGAGGAACATAAGATTTCACATCATTGATCCACCCTCGCATTGCCGGGTCCAGCGAAACATAGTGAACCTCTACAACCAGCTGTCCTTCGCCAGGGCTTGGAAATTCCGATTCGCGCAGTTTCCAGGTGTTTTCATCAGGAAAACCAACAGGCCTTTTGGCCAAAATGATCTGTTTATTCATTTGACTGATAGTTTTTGTTTATAGAGTTTGCGATTATTTCCGAATCCGTAAGTATGGTACCCAGAATAACTCCGAGCTTATAGTTGTCATAGCCAATAAAATATAGGCCCTTCCATGGATTTGTGGCTATGGGCGCCCGGGGCAACCCATTATCATCGAGAAAATCTTTGATTCCTGGAATCAGGGCTGAAAGTCCTGCATCATAGCCTGTTGCAAGAAGGATCATGTCAAAATCATCTTCTGTACCATCGGAAAATCTGACGGTATTTTCCGAAAGCATTTGTACATCCGGCCGTACTGTGATCTTCCCTCTCTTGATGGCGTCTATGGTGCCTATATCGATCACCGGGGTTTTACCGGTCTCTCGCAGCTGAACGGCCGGCGGCATCGGAGAAGCCCTTAGACCATATTTTTCAAGATTGCCAAAATAGATCTTCCTTATTTGATTCCCTAACCAATCACCTATCCCGAAAGGTAGTTTAGCCAACTGTTTGGAGGTGATCTGAACAGGCCTGCCATTCAGATCACGAGGTACGACGCTTATGGGGCTCCTCACAGCTATGTGTGTCTCTATGTCGGCCTCGGACAGGTCTAAAGCAACTTCTGCACCCGTATTTCCCATTCCTACGACCAGCACTTTTTTTCCGATAAAAGGACTTGGATTTTTATAATAGCGGCTGTGCATGATGGTTCCTTTAAAGGACGATTTGCCTTTCCATTCAGGACTTGTAGGAATGCGGTTTACCCCTGCAGCAACGATCACATGCGAAGAGGTCATCACACCCTGGCTGCTACGTAACGACCAGCGGCCAGATTCTTTCGAAACCTGTTCGACCGTTGTATTAAACCTGGGATGGATGTTGTACTTGTTTGCATATTCTTCCAGGTAGTTGACGAGCTGTAATCTAGAAACGTAGGTCGGGTAATTCTCAGGGAACGGTTCATATGGTAAATGTGAAAACTGTTTAACGGTGTGCAAGTGAAGACGGTCGTAGTGGTTGTGCCATGCATTGGCAATCTTTTCACTGGACTCCAGGACAGTAAAAGGAATACCCCTCTTGTACAACCTTGCAGCTACCGCCAGGCCAGCAGGTCCACATCCTATAATGATCACGTCCATTGAACCCCTAAGGTAATCGGCTCCATCGATATTTTATGGAAACCGTCAAAAAACACCTTACACTGTACAGTACAGGGTTGTAGCCCCTTATATGAGAAAGTGGATGTCATCATCAATACGGGTACATAGCTGAAGGCCCCTTTTGCGATAAAAATGATTTGGTGCAGTCCCATTTTTCGATTTTCAGCACTTTATTATAGCTTAGATGGTTTATGGCACTATTTGTAACCACAGGACAGTTTCTGGGTAGTTGGCACCCACTTATTGTACACCTCCCCATAGGTTTTATAATGGCTGCGCTTTTGATAGAAATAGCCAAATTTTATCGTCCAGGATTGTCTTTACTGAACGCAAAAAAAATGCTTTGGACGGTCAGTGCTTTAAGCGCTGCTACTGCTGTCATATGTGGACTGCTTCTGGCCAATACTGGACACTACATCGGGACAGAACTCTCATTGCACAAATGGACTGGCATAGCATTAGCCGTCATTACACTGGTTCCTGCAGCCTATTATCTTGGCATAGAAGGACTTAACGGATGGCCACTGAAAAGTGCGATGTGGATGGCTGGCGTCTTATTGCTGATTACGGGGCATTTCGGAGGACAAACCACACATGGAGATACACCTCTCTATGGTCATCTTACCTTATCCGGAAAGGTAAGTTCAGGCAGTGCACATCCTGTGGCCGACCTAGAACTTGTGGACACCATATGGTTGTACGAAGACTTACTCAACCCCATTTTTGTAAAAAAATGCATGACGTGTCACAACGGAGAAAATAAGCGCGGAAACTATGATATGTCAACTTACGAATCTTTAACCGATGACACTTTCGGAGATATTATTGTAAAAGGAGACCCGTGGCGCAGCAAGTTGGTGAAGCGTGTTATGTTATCTCCAACGAATGAAAAACATATGCCACCCGATGGCATTCCTTTGTTCTATCACGAAAAGAGACTTCTCGAATGGTGGATTACAGAAGGAGCCAATCCCGAAATGAACATTCGCACGCTGGAACCTTCCCCAAACATGCAAGTACTGCTAAAGGTTTATTACAATATCGATTACAAACAAAAGTCGATGTATGAAAAAATTAAGGTCGACCCTCTCCCGGAAGCCACCATTACTGCCATAAAGTCTGCGAATTTCAACGTCTCTACCCTGGCTGCCGACAATTACCTTCTCGACGTTTCCAGGTCAGGTCAACCGCGGGAAATAACCCGTGAAGAAATGGAATCTCTCGCATTGGCAGCCAGCCATATAACCTGGCTTGACCTGAGCAACACCACGTTAAACGATGAACTCATGCAGGTAATCGGTCAAATGAAGAACTTAACACGTCTAAAGGTGCCGAATACCGGTATTACCGAAGATGGACTGGCTCATCTTGGGGAATTGCCCCATTTGTCATGGCTCAATATTTACGGCACCGATGTTGGCAGCACCAGCATCGCCTCTTTGTCATCCCTAAAATCTCTGAAAAAAATATATGTCTGGCAGACCCGGCTGACCACGGAGGACATCTACCAACTACAAAGCACGAATCCCGGGCTTGAAGTCATCAGCGGAATCAACTGATTAAATTTAATGTAATGGATAGGAGGAATTTTCTT
>JBFKOL010000170.1:0-8549 GCA_041628815.1 Saprospiraceae bacterium
ATCTGAGAGTACTTTTGATTCATCGTTAGGCAAAGCACTGGTCCAGATGCGGATGTCAGAGAAATTCTCTAAATAGTAGGGTCTGAACAATGTCAATGTAGTTCCTGAGTCTATCTCTTTTATTTGTTCGATCCGCTTGTAATGTGTGTCATAAATCTTGATAATTTCTGCCCGTATTGACTTATTGCTGATCAAATTAAAACTTCGTGATTTCAAAGCTTCGAAAGTTGCAGTGTTCATTTCAAAATAATGCATTCCCATCGGTCCTCCGTATAAACTGTCTGGCACATTATCGGTTTGTTTAGAGCTGATAAGTTCTTGAAGCATTTTAGTCCGGTTAACTGCGCTGTCCACATTTTTTAATATGTTTTTCAGGCCCTTCAGGTCATTGTGGATCGTCGATTTGAAGGCAGTTAAAATCTCTTTCTCTTCTTTTTTGTTGATTTGGTTGTTGTTCCAATTGTTGATCTGCAGCGCTATCAATATTCCAATTACGACCAACGCAATCTCACCAAGAGCATAAAGAATATATTTCCTGGTTGACCCAGACTCAATCAATGACTTCCTGATTTTTCGAAGAAATGCGAGCATGCACTAAAGATAAGAAAGGAGGCTCAAGTCTCTTGATGCGGTTACATAACCTGTCTGCCGGCAGGTAGGTAGTCCCCCGCCAGTGGGCGGGCAGGCGCCTTCTACCCGAAGTTCAAGCAGACCCTGCCAATAGCCAGGGTTTTTATTTGGTCTTGACGCTTCAAGCCTTACTTGAATGACAGGAAGGACAAATGAAAAGATTTAATGATTCACATCTTTGACGTTCATGTTATGAACAATAGGAAAGATGTAGTAAACTTTTTCTTTTCGGTGAATCGCTCGCAATTACTGCTGTGAACAATCAATTAGAAAATGGCCGACAAGCACATGATGCAGTATGTACAGTGAGTCTGGGGGATGTTTTTATGTACTTCAAGTTCATTGTAGTTGAGTTATGGATCATCTCCATTGAAATCCTTAACTTAAAGAAGTTATTTCGTGTCGTCTTGTCGTAAGAATAATCTATTATGAATAATCAAAGTTCGCGAAGGTCCTTCATCAAAACTGCCACTGCAGGCACATTGGGATTTCACTACTTTCCTGGAACCCTCTTTGGCAAGGATGCACCGAGTAATAAATTAAATATTGCCGCAATTGGAATTGCCGGGAGGGGAAGTACTAACCTGGATCAATGTAGTGGAGAGAATATCGTGGCCATTTGCGATGTTGATCTTGGATTTGCATCCGAGACTATTAAACGGTATCCCAATGCCAATGTTTACCAGGATTGGCGGGTGCTTTTTGAAAAGGAAAAGAACATTGATGCGGTAGTGATTTCTACTCCGGATCATACCCATGCTGTTATTACCATGGCTGCATTACAACTGGGTAAGCATGTCTACTGTGAAAAACCCCTTACACATACGGTCTACGAAGCCCGGAAAATCGCAGAAGCAGCTAGATACTACGGGGTACAGACGCAAATGGGTAACCAGGGGCACTCTTCAGATGAAATCCGCATGCTCAAGGAATACCTCGATGATGGAATAATTGGTGATGTAAGAGAAGTATATGCATGGACTGACAGACCCGTAGGAGGAAGGCCATGGTCAAACTTTCTGGTACAGGCGAAACCAGATGATACTCCACCTGTTCCGGATAAATTGGATTGGGATTTATGGTTAGGTCCTGCCCCATACAGAGACTATCATCCTGATTACCATCCCGCCAAATGGAGGGCATGGCTTGATTTCGGTACCGGGGCTATGGGTGATATGGGATGTCATATTTTAGACCCTTCATATTGGGCACTTGACTTGGGTGCGCCTACGCATGTCCAAGCGACTTCTACGCACTGGGAACCAGAAGTAGAGACCCAAACCTTTCCCCGTGCATCCATTGTCCGGATGGACTTTCCGGCTAGGGGAAGTAAGCCTCCTGTTAAATTGACATGGTCTGACGGCCGATTGTTGCCTCCTGTGCCGCCTGAGTTTGCTCCGGGTCAAAAATTTGATCCAAGTGGAGCGATGCTAATAGGAGAACATGGAGTTATTCTTCATGGATCTCATGGAGCTGGGGGAATGAAAGTTCTTCCCGAATCAAAGATGGAATCCTATGATCCTCCGGCACCAAGTATACGGAGAGTAACAGAGGGGCATCATGGGGACTGGATAAGGGCATGCAAGGATGGAGAACCGGCGAGCTCTACCTTCGACTACGGAGGTCCAATGACAGAAATGGCCTTACTTGGGATGATCGCAATTCGAGTGAAGAATCAACGTCTTGAATGGGATGCTGAAAACCTTGAATTCAAAAACAATGATGCTGCTAATGCACTCATCCATAAAGAATACAGGAGTGGATGGTCATTGGAGTGATATCATGATCACAGCACAATGATAAAGATGCATGATCCGGATTCAGGATTTACCTGCCAACTGTTCACCTGAAGTGCAATCCACCTGTATGCCGAAAGGCGGGTATTCCTATCAACACTTATGCGATTTCTCCAATGGCATTAAGGAGGTACTTTCTCGTTGACCCAGATTTAACCAACGACATTCTTATTTTCCTTAGGAATGTTAGCATTCTTTGTCCAGTGAAACTTTAGTGAAAGCGAATAATGAAGATACAAAACAAGACGTAGGTACCTAGAATGGTTCGAAAGTAGTCCTTTTTCTAACACCAACGAGACAAGTCGTCATAGCTTTTTCTGTGTTATTTTTATGGTTCGTTAATCCCTTGTCGAACACTCGATTGCAACAAGGTATTCATTGCTCCTTTCGGTCAGTACTTTTCTGCTCTATTTGTCTATGGTAAATTCAACAGGGAACAAAACTGGAAGCAGTTGATTTTTCTCTTTGATAGTACGATATCAAAGATTGATTCCACATATGAGAGGAGACTAAAGGCTTTCGATTTGAACGACGATCCTTTTACGAGAAATTCGTCTATTATCATTAGTTCATCCTCAATTTCTGCCGTTCGCACGGTTAGATTTGATCTCTTCAATTCAAAGCCCCGGATTTTACTCTGACCACTTGCCTGAATAAAATTACGGGTGAATGGCATCCAAAGAAAGGACAGCGGCTCCCATGGCGGCCTCTTCCCTACAAGTTGGTATATGAAGAGTACGATTAAATACTTCCTCTATGATCTTCCGGAAACGTGGATTCTTTCTAACTCCATTACCCGATCCATAAAAGTCCCCTTTTTTTGAGCGACAGAAGTCTCCTCCTAATTCCCGGTAATGCTGTGCCATGCCGCGTAGCCATGAGTAAATCAGGTTTGCGGGGGTAAAGTTATTGGTATCAATTCCGGAAATGATGCCGCACGTGTGAGGATCACTCCGCATCCCATTTAATACAGGTGTTACCTGGAATGGAGCGTCGTTCTTACTGGCGAGTTCATCCATTTTGTCCCACAATATTTCGTCTTCAACGCTGGTTCCCATATGTTCCAGAAAAAGACGGAAGAATCCGTGTAGCGAAGCATAAACGTTTCCTCCGTTCAATGAGTTCGCGGATAAAAGATATCGGTTGTCTAAAAACGGCCTGATGTCAACGTCAGGATTGTCCTTTGTAAGTTTCCAGATTTCTTCATCCTGAATATCGACAGTATAACTCAGTTGAGCCCCGGTGCCGATATTCAATAAGATATCTTCATTGACATTAGACGTGGCACCCAGGAAGGCTGCCTGACTATCACCCAAGGGTTGTATTACCGGCACAACTCGACCATCTATAAAGAAATTCTCACCTACCGAACATTCCTGGCAAATTTCAGGTAATTCAGATTGATCAAGTCCGAGTGCTGCAAGCGCATTGTTGTCCCAGTTCATTGTCTTCAGATCAAACCCGCCAAGACTATGAGCCATGGACGGGGCGATCCTGCCAGGATCCAAATGGAATAAATTGTACCCGATGTAGTCAGGCAGCGTACAAATAGATTTTATCCCTTCTACCATGTCGAATTTTCGCCAGGCCTCAAGAGTAACCAACCCATAACCACTCGCAAAGTCATTTCTTCCACATCTATAAGACATTTGCTCGATTATACTTTCCCCATTATGGTAAAGTTCATTTCCTCTCTGATCCTCCCACGTCACTAAATTTGTGATGGGATTTTTGTTTTTATCA
Organism: Saprospiraceae bacterium; assembly: GCA_041628815.1. Classification (GTDB taxonomy): domain Bacteria; phylum Bacteroidota; class Bacteroidia; order Chitinophagales; family Saprospiraceae; genus JBFKOL01. The sequence continues at coordinate 4,170 of JBFKOL010000170.1, forward strand.
AGACCGATGATTCCATGCATCTGGCCAGTGATTCCTATAGAAAGCAGTGGCATAGGAATATCCCTGATCACTCCGGAAAACATGGACGAAACGACTTCCTGGATCAGTCGAACATTTTGCTCCTTTCTCCAGGGTTCGCTAAATTCCATATAAGCGTTTGCGGGTTGGCTTTTAGTCATAAGGATCTCTCTCCCTGGATAGCTGATGGCTACCAAGGCGATTTTGGAAGTACCCAAATCAATTCCCAAAGCATAACCTGTCATTACCGTAAAGTACGATTTATTGATTTTCACTTCATATTATATAGATTTTAGAATTGTTGAGATACCCGTATGAGAAAAAGTCAGATTTAAGTTAGAACAGGACCATAGCTCCGGAGATAGGAATGTGTGTTTTAGTGAACGGGTCAATCCCAACGTAACACTCCCAAAGGCATCTTAAATTCTCCCGCATCGCAGGTCAATGACTATGCCCCTTGTTATTTGGCCAGCTTTTTACTCAGTTTTTCAAGTGAGATGCCCTTGGTTTCCGGCATTTTATAGTGTACCCACCACAATTGCCAAACCATCATGACAGCAAAGAAGGCAAAGACTGTACCCGGGCCAATGGTAGAAAACAGGAAAGGTATGAATGACGGAATCAATGCCGCCAGGACCCAATGCACCGAAGCGCCAAACGCCTGACCGGAAGCCCTCAGGTGATTGGGAAACAACTCTGAAATGAATACCCATATGACCGTGCCCTGACCCATAGCATGTGCACATACAAAAACGAAGAGAAAAATCGCTACGGTCAATCCAGCCCAGTTCATGAAAAAGGCCAGAGATACCAGGGTAAGGGAGAAGATATAACCATAGGAACAGGCATACATGAGTTGCTTTCTTCCCCATCGATCGATCAGCAACATACCGATAAGGGTAAAGACCACATTGATGAAACCTATACCAGCGCTGCTCAGAAAAGCAGCGCTCTTGCCCAATCCCGCTTCACTAAGAATTCTGGGTGCATAGTACCAGAATGCATTGATGCCGGAAAATTGATTGAAGAAGGCTATGAAGAAGGCAAGCATCAACGGGCCCCTGTATTTTCTCAAAAAAATGGTTTCACCGGAAACAGGATTTTCTTCCATGATCTCCTGAACAAATGATTCAAAGTCCCTTGAAGGATCAATCCTTTTCAGCACCCCCATCGCTTCCTCTTTAAGACCTCTTGTAAGCAACCATCTCGGACTTTTCGGTACAAGAAAAATGACCAGGCAATAAACGAATGCGGGAACAGTTTCTACGCCAAGCATCCACCGCCAGGCATTGACGCCGGCATCCCTGAGAAGGTAGTTGGAAAGAAACGCTATCAAGACTCCGAATACAATGCTAAACTGGTACAAGGCGACCAGGCGACCACGCTCTTTGGCAGGAGCAATCTCGGAAATGTAGGCAGGCGCTGCTACCGTGGATGCACCCACACCCAGGCCACCTATGAAGCGGAAGAATGCAAAGATAAAAGGATCGTGAGACAATGAAGATCCCAACGCCGAGACCAGGTACAGAAAACCTATGCCGATCAATGTATGTTTCCTTCCAAAAGCATGGGTCGGAATACCACCAAAGATGGCACCCACGACCGTACCCCACAAGGCCATTGCCATGACAACGGTACCATGAAAGAGATCGGAAGAGTGCCACAATTCCTGAAGCTGTCTGTCTGCTCCGGAAATAACGATGGTATCAAAGCCAAATAGAAATCCTGCCAGAGCGACATAGAAACTCCAAGTCAGAATCTTGTTTTTCCCGAGCATTTACCTAAAATAATGAACTATTCAATCAATGACTTTCTGAATCTTCTTGGAAAGGTGAACATTACTTAATCAGTTGGTTGTGACAATACGATGATTCTTTCCAATGCCTGTGCAATTTTGCTTCTCCTTCCATTCACCGCATTCAATAAATTATTGCTATCGCGCAGTCGGTCGTTGATCATGTTTTCAAACTCAATAGTCGTCATAAAAGAAAGATCTACACGGTCATCATGCATGCCTCTGTTATAAGGTTGAGGAATTCTTTTGGCAAAATACGGGATGATATATTGCCTTGTATATTCTACGGCTTGTGTCTCTCTTTCAAAGAGATCAGAGACCAGATCTTCCCACTGGATCAGTAAAGACCGGAGTTCCGGGTTGGAAATAATATCAAAAGACGAAGTATTGATCATTGTTTTAATAGAACCCATGGAAAGATCTGAAGTATATAAGTTGCGAAAGATTTCCAGGTACTTGACCAAAGTGTCCCGGTAAATTTCAGGGTGTTCTATCGGAAACGATTCCTGCATATACGTACAAAAACGCCTGACCCGATTATAGGCATACATTGTACTCCGCAGCTCTTCTTTATTGAATTTGAATTCTTTATTGATTTCAACCAGTAGAACTTTTTCCTTTTTTTTCTCTATTCTATTATTATTCCAATTATTCACCTGCAATGCCAACAGAATACCGATCATGACGAGCAGTATTTCACCAATAGCATAAAGCATATACTTTCTGGCTGATCCAGATTCAATTAAAGACTTGCGTATTTGCCGTAGGAAGGTGAGCATAATCTAAAGGTAAGAAAGCAGAGTTATATCCCTCGAACCGATCCAATATAGTCCCTCTTTACCTGCCGAAGCCATGACGTAGGAAGGTCTTTTAACCCACTGACGAAATCCTGACTTCCCACTTTGGGTAAATGTCAAAATATTTCATCAGTTCTCCTATTTTCGGAAAAACCGAGATTTGGTTAGTTGCTCGGACCAGCCGAGCCGTAAGTTGATCCTGCCCTCCCTTAGCTTGAAAAACCCCTCTCATAACCAAATCTTTATTTTTCAAGGTGCATCTCCAGTTCCGATTTAAGATTCCGTGCCCAACGATTTATTCCGGTATAATGTCTTTTAAAATTCTGCAGAACTTGCTTGCGATGGGTAAAAAAATTAGTTGCATACAAATATTGTGGTGAAGCAATATTCAACCTCCAATCTTTGACAATTGGGTTTTCATTTTTTTTGTATCCCTCGACAAAAGCCATATCCGTATTTTGGAAATACGTCAATTGATATTCTCTCGCCTCCTCCAGCAAGGTATTGATATGATTGGCTGACCACAAAATGTTTGAGTGATAACGCAATATCTTATCTCTCAAATCCTTTTCGAAAAGGGATAGATTGTTTGAAACGATCAACTCTTCAAACGCCAGTGCCTTTAGATTGGATGTGCCAACATAGATATAGGCTTCCTCCAGGGCCGAAACGAGGCTGTCATAATTGATAGTCGGTTCGTTCAGCACTGCAAACAACTTATCAAAAGTGGCGATCCGCTTATCACTGGCAACAAGATGTCGATCCGTATAGCTGATATTTTCATCCAGCTGCGTTATTAAGCTCTTGAGATACAACTGTCTGGTTTGTGCATTCTTTTTTTCGGTGTTCCAGTTGTTTACCTGCAAGGCAAGGAGAATTCCGATCATCACCAGTAATATTTCACCAAGCGCATATATCAGGTATTTGCTTACCTTTTATTGATCCAATAAATTTTGTCGGATTTTTCGAAAGAATTGGATCATTGGTCTGCGATTTCTTGTTTTAATTGCATGATGATCTCCTGCATTTTTTGTCCTAAACTTTCTGATTCTCTTACTACATAGTTTTTTAGTCTTCTGCTATGGATCAATTTGTTTCTAAGCTCCAGAGCATTAATAGATATGGCTCCTTTAAATGGCACATAAGTTTCCAAATCCTGATCATAATTGAAAACCGAAATATCAGCCAGATAATCTGCCATTGAAGCTCTGTTGACCCCTACGTCATTTTCATTTTCCTTGAGATCATTGACATAACCGGACCAATTCAATAGATTTCTTCGCAATATTTTATTTTCTACATGCTCCAGGTTGGAGGTGTTCAGCATGGAATTTATCAATCCATCAGAGGGATTGAAAGTGGCGATATTTAACACCCTGGACTTTGCTAATAAATCGGACAAAATGATTTCGTCGCCAGGAAAATCAAGTTTTCTCAATGCCATTATGGTTGAATCGTTGCGAGCCATAACAAATTGATTGATTCGGTAGCATCGTTGTAGTTCTTCATAATTGGCTTCGAATTCTGTTAACAACTCAGCGATCAGGTAATCCCTTTCTTTCTGATAGATCCGTTCTTCATTCCATTTATTGACTTGCACTGCCAATAGAATACCGATCATGACCAGGGCGATTTCTCCAACCGCATAAAGAATATACCTGCTCAACCTGTTTTCAACAAGTAATCTTTGACGAATATTTCTAAAAACTTGAATCATCACTTTTTTTTTCCTAAACTGCATTAAAATCAGAATTCTATTACTCCAATCGC
>JBFKOL010000171.1:0-8546 GCA_041628815.1 Saprospiraceae bacterium
GTAATCGGAATTTTGATCGCACTTCAGATTAACAATTGGAATGAATGGAGAAAGGACCGGAAAAAGGAAACAAAATCATTACATGAAATAATAGAAACATTGGAATTGAATGTCCAAATTTTGAGCAAATATATTGATGGTATTGAAGCGAATAACAACTCAAAAAATATTATCCTTAAAGGCATCGAAAATAACATAGCGTATTCAGATACACTAGACCGACACTTTTTAGAGGCTTTTGTACAATGGTCAGAAGGGTTTGTGTCTTATTCGGGTTTTGATGCATTGAAGAATAATGGTTTTGACCTCATTCTTTCAGATACATTACGAAAGGAAATTGTAACTCTATTTGAGAATTCATATGCTGTAGCGAGAGAAGATATTGAAAACTGGACTTTTGACCAATTCATTTTTAAATACATGGACGAAAACTTTATTTGGTATGAAAGTTTGAAAGCAACTCCAAAAGATTTTGACTTTGTAATGGGTGATCATTATTTCTTATCCATAATTCATAGGCTGATCAGACAAAATAATCATATAAAAGGTATCCTTGCCGGAAGCTTAGAAGAAACCCAAAGAGTCCTCCAACTTATCAAGGATGAATTACACGGTGCAGACATCCGCCATCAAGGCAGATCGTCAGTAGGAGATTAGAAATCTTTTAGTACCCAAAGTATTCCACCTTCATTTGGCGGCAAACAGTTTTGAATGGTCTTATGATACACCATTAAGAAGGTATGACAAAGGTATTTCACATTGGTTCTCCACCGCTAATTTCAGATCAACCCTATTATTCCTTGATTGGTTTTTATACCAAAGAATTTACCTTAAACTTTTCCTTCCCTACGATGCAGCATAGGCCTCTGGGTAAGTCTTTTTATTTGACATAATAAAAGTGAACCTGCCTTTCCGGTAGGGCAGGGTTACATATTTGGCATGAGTCGAGTAAAACAAAAGCTTTTGAAAAACAAACACTGAGAGATATAAACGAAGGACTTGAATTGAACATGTGGCAACTCGAATAAAGAATGGTTATTCTTGTATCAGGACTGTTGGTATGATTAAAGAAGAAGGAGTCGTCCTCAGGCGCAAATACAGTCCCCCGCAAAAAGACGAAGGTTGCTGCAAATAATAAACACGTACCATGACGCTACGACTATTGACGCTCTTTTCTATATTCTGTTTTCTTTCGGCCTTCGAACTTCAGGAATCTATTATAAAAAATCGAACTATCACTTTTCTACAAGTTGATTTGGTTTGTGGGGCTGCTTCTGATATTGGTTGTGGGAGCCGGTCTAAACCCATACTGTTTGACCTGGAAATCCAGCCTGAAATCGCTGAAGCCTGGCTCAATCGGCCGGGAACCATTATAGCCGTAATCTGGAAGGTAAATCAGGATGCTGACGAAAAAGTACTTCGTCAAATATTGAAAAAACACAAGACGTCGGGTAAAGTCTTAGGCGTAGACCAATCAATAAATCAGGAAGCTCTATTTCGCTCAGAAAGATGGTACCGCAGCGATGAAGTGGATGAACTAAGCATCGAAGAGGCAGGTCGAATCGCGGAGAAAATAATGGATGTATTGGTCAACCAGGGCTTAATCGGTGAAAATGAATCATCCAAGATGGAAACGGAAGTAGAGGCCTTGATCCGAACGGAATTATTGAGTTTGGAAGATGTAAGCCTGCTCGATCAACGATCGTACTACAAAGGTTGGGAAGCTGGCATCAAGGACATTGCCAAATCACATATGCCCCAAGAAAAGGTCGATCAAATCCGGTTATTTGAATGGTCCCCGTGGATAAAATACCCGATCTGTGCGGGAATAGTGTTGGTCTTGGCCTTCGTTTTAATTTTGATGTACCGTAAGAGCGGAAAACGTTCAAGGCTAAGCTTGCAATGACCGATTTGAGAAGCAAGAAAGAAGTAAAAAACATCGATCCAGTATTTCATTAAACCCACGATCCAAAATTGAAAGACTATGCCTTTAATCGCACACGATATTAAAGTATTCGTCCCTTCGAGGAATTATGAAGAAAGCCTGACCTACTACCAGGCTTTAGGCTGGAAATTGAATTGGAAACAGGATGGCCTTTCAGAAATGGAATTCGGAGGTCGTAAGTTCTTTCTCCAGAACTATTACCACAAAGGATGGGCCAACAATTTCATGATGTACATAGATGTCGATAGCGCCCGGGAATGGCATGATCACATAGTGAAAGTCCTTGAAGCGCATCAATTTAAGTATGCGAGGGTCAATCCTCCCAAGCAAGAATCTTATGCATTGGTGACCTATGCCTGGGACCCTTCCGGGGTCTTGTTGCATTTTGCAGAAGGAAATTCGCAATAAGGGTTCTATTTCCTGATCCTAATTTCTTCCTTTCCCTATCTGCCCAGTTTTAAGATGCGAATGGCTCCTTGAACCACAATTGTAAATACAATGGCCCCTATGATCAAATCAGGTTTGCTGGAGTCGAGCCAGAGAACAAGCAGTCCTGCAATGATAACGCCGATGTTGATGATAATGTCATTGGAGGTGAATATCATACTCGCTCTCATATGAGCTTCGTTACTGTGTGCCCTTTGTAAAATCACAAGGCTTACGACATTGGCCAAAAGGGCGAACAGCGAAACGATAATCATGATCCTGAAATCAGGCAACTGCTCTACTCCGATGAATCTTCTTAAAACCTCAATAAATCCGAGAACAGCCAACGTTATTTGAAAATATCCAGCAACAGTCGCAATTCTCTTTTTCAACAAAATAGTCCCTCCCACCGCAATCAAACTAAGTCCGTAAACAATAGAATCAGCCAGCATGTCCAAACTGTCTGCGACCAGTCCCATGGATTTGGAAATGATCCCAGTCGATATTTCGATGAGGAAAAAGAGAAAGTTAATGAGCAAGACAATCCAAAGTGATCTCTTTTGACTGGATACATTTTCTGGAGAGTAATCAACAATCTCTTGCGATGAAATTAACGTACTGCCGAGTTTCAGTTCATCAATGGCATCGACGATTTGCGCATTGTTGCCTTCGTGAATAACATCCAATCTTCGATTGGGTATATCAAAATGAAGTGCCTTGATCGCCTCAATATCTTGCAACTTCATGCGAATCAGATTCTCCTCTGTAGGGCAGTCCATCTTTATTATTTCAAATTCAGATTTTTCCATGTTAATCGTATTAAGAGCTTTCGCCCATATTCGATTTTAAACTGGCAAATGTGCTGACAATGATGCAATATCGAGCATTGCATGCAGCACAACCGCCCAGGCCAAGCCTTTGGTACCCCATGTGCCATATCCAAACAAAACTCCCAAGAAAATCAATATGACGGCCATAGGTAGGCCGGCAATAAGTTCCGGACTTGCGCCAAAATGGTGGAACCCGAAGTAGATTGCCTGAAACCAAATGCCTTTCCTGATCCCAAGAAGTGCAATCAGGGGTGTCATCATTAATCCCCGAAACAACAGTTCTTCGATAAATCCATTCAATAAGGACAGTCCAATAATTCTGGATGCCCAGGCCCAAATCGCACCTGTCTTGAACGGTTCAAATTCGACCCCGGCCTGAAACAACAAAAAGGAAGGTATGGCTATAAACAGTATAGTCACGATTAAAGCCCTTTTCCAATCTAATCCACCAAGAAAGCGAAGTTCACATTTTTGACTCCAGTCACCGATGGCTAATAAATTGTTCATTTGCGGTTTGGTTGAGAAGGCCACAATGAACATGGGAATCACTGGAATCAACAAAAGGCTCCGGTTAAAGAAGATATTGGATATGACGATGGTTTCCTTTAAGTACCGGCTAAGAAACACTCCCAGGACATAAGCCAATATCATAAAACCTACAATCATTAATTTATGATTGCGTAAAAGACCTGCTGATATAGAGATGAGCAAAAGGCTTACTGGTCCTATGATCGCTGTTAGTTTAAGAATACCTCGATCAGACAACCAGCCTGAAATAAGTGTCTCTGGTCCGGTCAACCCCCAAATAGCGTTGATGGATAGCCAGGATACGGACAGTATTAGAAAAACGAGAAAATCAATCCATTTCATGGTATCATCTTGTGGTTGCCCCCCAATAACAGAATGCCCTTTTATATGAGATAATTCCTCTCAGTAAAATCATTTATTCCAATTACTCAGTGACAAAATCACCTTTTAAGTACTCCCTATTCCAACTTACAAAATGTGATGTAGAGGTGTTGTAAGAATGAAGATAATGCTATACATAAATTGGTTGGGTCCGGGGTATGGGCAAGCTTCTTATCATCTCATACAACAAAAAGATTTCGGTGATCAACGCAATAGATTTAGACATACTCGCTGATAACCTTTTTCAACATTCGGAATAAAGAGGTGACAATCATTCATTCACTTCAAATTGTATATCATGACTTTGTTTCGAATCAGTTCAAGAATTTTCATCATCATGTTGGCCATGTGTTCATTGTATTCAACACTTTTTAGCCAGACTCCGGACCCAAGTGCACCTATTTGGGGTCTATATGCCTCCGGTGTAGGAGAAAAATTATCGCCGTGCATGGATCCATGTTGGGTTACCTATACCGTTGCCATGACTACCGATCCAAATATTGTAGCAAATCTGGAATATGGTACGATGGGTATTGTTGTATCCGATGTTAACTGGTATGAAGCCACAGCTCAACAAAGAAGATTTGGGCGCTATTACCATGATGAACCTGATGGTACCTGGAAATGCACCCCTTGCGAAGTGCCAGCCCCGGATTTAAGTTGTGGCTGGAGCTCTACTTATGGAACGATTTATTGGGATAAAGGATATTATGGAAATACCTCTAAAACCATTTCGGGAAAACTCTATAATAAAGATGGCAGCTGGATCTATGAGGGACGCTGGGGCAGGACCAATAGCAGTCGTTCAGGTAAGGTATATTTCAAGTTCACCTCTGCAACCTCATTTACAGGATATTGGACCGAAGGGAGTTCAACCAAGCAAACCGGTTGGTCAGGGTCGGGCCATTGTCAAGGATAAGTTGACAAATAGCGATTAAATTCGGGTAATTTTATGGGCCTTCTTTGCACAAAGAAGGCCTATAAAATTTATTTCCTACTCCCCATCCCTTTTATTCCACGTGCGAATGTTTTTGCGTATTCCGATAGCTCAAATGAATATGTCTTCTCTCTTAAGACAGTATTGTGATATTTTACAATTGCGATTCAACACGAGTAAACGGCAGTTTTGATTCACGCTCAAAATCGATAATTTGACAATATGAATAGTTTGGAAACACGTGCCATTGAGACATTTAACAGCATGTGGAGAGAGTGGGGGCATCTTTCTGAAGAGAATTTTGAAGAAGCCCTTAGATTCTGGCCAATGGAAATGCAATCTTTCGGCACAGCAAAACACGAGATCTGGCGCGGAAAGGAAGACTTACGGAAGTATGGGAATAAACTACTTGCAAGTGGCGAGTCACACTTTCGTGTGGAGAATGTCTGGTTGGAATCCAAAGTACTTGCACCACCTTACGTCGGAATCTACGGGGAGATCATCATTCACATGCCTATGGAAGGCAAAACACTCAGGATAGGGCCGATACGGGTGACGGGGGTTCTTGAGGACAAAGGAGAACATATGGAGTGGGTGCAATGGCACAGTTCCGAACCAGATGTGAGTTCTGAAGAAGACATCTGGCCGGGCACGGCCGAACCAAAAAGATATGAGGAGGTCTCTGTCTTATTCACCGATTTCGTAGGTTTTACGAATACTGTTACTACCATCCCAGCAAAAAGGCTCGTCAGTGAGTTAAACGAGATTTTTGCGGCATTTGATGAGATTAATTCTGGCACTGGCATGGATAAAATAAAAACCATTGGAGATGCCTATATGGCTGTTTGTGGCCTGAAAAACGAAAAAGACCATGCCGTGAAGTCTGTAAAAGCCGCAATGGGCATGCTTGATTTTCTTCGAGAAAGGAATAACCGGACTGCTTTAAAATGGCATATGCGTGCAGGCATTCACAGCGGATCCGTAGTGGCAGGCGTCATTGGCAGCGAAAAATTGTCCTTTGATCTGTGGGGAGACACCGTAAACCTAGCCCACAGAATGGAAAGCTCCGGTGAAGCTGGAAAGATCAATGTGTCAGCTTATACCTATGATTTGATTCGAACTAAATTTTCGTGTTCGTACCGCGGTAAATTGGAGGTAAAAAACAGAGGAGAGATAGATATGTACTTTGTTGATTGATGTCGATTGCTAAATGGTTTCTGATCTGATTCTGTTATCACAGAAAACGCCGTAATAGAAATTTACACTTATTACCATGGTCACTTCTCCCACTAAAATTCGGAGTTCATGGATTGAGTGCTTTTCCGCTGAAGATTGGATAATTGAGCGTAATCAATAATTCTTGTCACATAATTCTATTCAATCCGTGCACTTTTATTCCCTATAGAAACCTGGATGGCTTATTCAAAAATTCCTCTGACTTATCTATGTACAGACACGGGGCGTCTTATGAGAGATACTGGCTCAATTCTTGACATTCTATTCATATGCTAACTTTCCTACGAAAAATAAGGAAGTCATTGATCGCGTCAGGATCGGGTCAGAAATACATCCTATATGCCATTGGCGAAATAGGTTTGGTCGTCATCGGCATTTTGATCGCCCTGCAAATCAATAATTGGAATGAAGAACGGAAAAAAGGTGAAATTGAAAAATCTACATTGAATGAGTTAATTCTTGCATTGGCACAGGATACTGCAAATATCAATAATGCCATCCACCGGTTGCATTTGAGATTGGATGATATTTCCGCTGTAATCAAACATGTTGAATCAAAAAAGCCTTATGAACCTAAGTTGGATACCTTATTTGTAAAGGCCTATACCTTTCATACAGCTACTTTCGGTAAATACAACAAAGCGGCCTTTGAATTATTACAGGAAAGAGGTACCGATATCATATCGAATCCATTATTACGTAGAATGGTCGTGGAACATTACACCACCACATTTATCGAAAATGAGGAATGGTTTTCCAATCTTAAACAGGTACACGCCCTTGAAGCAGACCGGTTATTTGACCACTTCAAAATTACGGGTGATCTGGACCGTGGCATAGCCATGCGTTCCAGCGTTTACAATCAATTGTTAAGCAATGAAACCATACTGTATCCGATCCACCACTTTAAGGCATTGGCCATAACAGCTATTTTCATCCTTGAGCAATATAGAAATGAGACGCAGGATGTCCTCGAAATGATAAAGGACGAAATAAACAAATAAGATCTTTCCATGATTCTAATGTGGCACCCGAAAAGGATGGGACTATTTTCAAATAACCCAGGGTGACATTATCGCGTTTTATACCTTCACACTATGCTTTTCTTTCTAAGAAAAATAAGGAAGTCACTGATTGAATCTGGATCTGGTCAGAAGCTCATCTCGCCGACAGGCAAGTATGTATTTTACGCCATTGGGGAAATTCTACTTGTGATGATTGGTATTTTATTGGCAATGAAGGTCAACAATTGGAACGAGTGGAGAAAGGACAGAACATTGGAGCGGGAAATCATTGAGAATGTTTATGAGAACATCACATTGAATACTGAACTCTTAAAATCGAACCTGGATTTCTTAAAAAATCTGAATGCCTCCGCAACAATCATAGAACAAACCATTTTGAACCAGCGACCCTATGTCGACACATTGAATATTCACTTCAGCAATGCCAGGAAACATGGCTTTCTCAATTTCATGCTGAGCAAAAGTGGATATGAAGCCTACAAAAACGCAGGTTTTAATCTCGTATTAAACAGGCAACTTAAGGACGAAATAATTGAGCTTTTTGAAGCGACACTACCTCGTTTGGAAAGGGCTTATGGATTTGTGGAGTCAGAAAGCGAACTCACCCGTATTCTCGTTTTTGAGTCTTTTTACATGATTGACAATGATTCGCTATACCCCAAGGAGTACGATGCATTCTTAAGTGATGAAAAATATCTTTCCCTGTTCAGGAGGATCAAAGAAAACCGGTTGCTTCTGATTGATAGAATTGAAGCATGCATCGAAGAATCGCAGCAAGTCCTTCATCTGATCGAGGGTAAATAGGGTGGGGAGTAATTAGTTGTCTGATCTCCATTGAATCTTTTAAGTGAAAATGATAAGATCCCGAAATAGTTGATCGATAATTATTAGTCACTCCGGTTCAGGTGCAACCTGGCAATAAACAGTGGGTTTCAAGACCTACATTTTAATGAACTTCCTTGTAATGAGTTCTCCTTCATTATCGATGCGAAGAATAAACAATCCGGTCGGTGCATTGGTCATATCTATTACGCTGAAATCACCTTGAAATAACCCTTGTTTAATAATCCTACCATAGATGTCTACCACCTGGAAGGGAAGATCTGTTAATTCATCATTTTCTAATGTTATCAACAATGAGCTTTCAGTTATTCCGATATCTCGGATGAATCCTTCAGATGGAGCAGAGAAAGATTTGGGAATGAAAGAAGTAAAATCGCGAAAACAACTATTCTGAC
>JBFKOL010000172.1:0-8507 GCA_041628815.1 Saprospiraceae bacterium
ATCCGACATTCCCAGGAATGAAGATCCACTTGAGATCATTGCCGGGATGAAAGTAGGTCTGGATAGAGACGAGTTGCAACAGGTCCTTGAAATTCCAGATCGAAGATCTGCCATTTTTGCAGCCATTTCTACGGCTGGTAATGAAGGGGTGGTCTTGGTTGCGGGCAAGGGTCATGAGGACTATCAAGAAATTAAAGGTCATCGGATCTTCTTCAGTGATGCAGCTACAGTGAAAGATATATTATCGAAAAATATATAAGAGTAGGTTCTATTATCATTCTCAGGTTGGTTTTAACAGTTGCAGTGGTGCTCCCTACAAAGGTCGGGACCCACTGCTTTTTTTGATTTTATGAACCTTCCTCGGTAATGGTGTATACAAAATGGTCTTATTGAGAGGGTGACCTCCTCAGGCCTTCAAAAATTTGGTATGCTCTATTATTTGTTTGACTTTTTAGAAAATCAATACGACCTGCCTGGTGCAGGTTTGTTCAGATATGTGAGTTTTCGGTCGGCCATGGCGATCATTTTTGCCTTGTTCGTTTCGATCATTCTCGGAAACAGGATCATAAGTTCTTTGAAAAAAATGCAGATCGGAGAATCCATCAGGGATCTCGGACTGAAAGGACAGATGGAAAAGGAGGGTACTCCGACCATGGGCGGGGTGATCATCGTCATGGCCATTGTGGTGCCATGTTTGTTGTTTGCGCGTCTCGACAATGTCTACATCCAAATTCTTTTAGTAACGACTTTGTGGATGGCTTTTGTCGGGATAGTGGACGACTACATAAAAGTGTTCAGGAAGAATAAACAGGGGTTGAAAAGCCGCTTTAAAATCCTGGGACAGGTATTGCTGGGCTGTTTTGTCGGTGCTGTGATGTTTTGGCATTCAGATATTGTGATCAGGGTGCCGCTGGAAGAGGCAATTGCGCGTGATTATCCTGTAGTAGAGGTACGGGAGTTTACAGTTGATGACGGTGTAGTGGAAGAGGTGGCATATGTAAAGACAGGTCTCACCAATGTACCTTTCCTCAAAAACAACCATCTGAACTATAGATCCTTTTTCTTTTTCCTCGAAGACAACCGGGACTCCTTGTACTGGATTTTGTTTATTCCGCTTGTAATATTCATTATCACGGCCGTGTCCAATGCATCCAATTTAACTGATGGTTTGGATGGACTTGCGGCTGGCATTGGTGCGATCATTGCTACTACCTTGGCCATACTAGCTTATGTTTCGAGTAATCTCCAATTCGCGGAGTACCTCGATATATTCTTTTTGCCCAAGTCTGAAGAACTGGTCATATTTTCGGCAGCATTTATCGGGGCGTGTATAGGTTTTTTATGGTACAACTCCTATCCTGCCAGGGTATTTATGGGAGATACTGGAAGCCTTACCATTGGTGCCGTGATAGCGACATTGGCCATATTACTGCGTAAGGAGTTGCTCATACCGGTTCTATGCGGTGTATTTCTCATGGAAACACTGTCCGTAATGATCCAGGTAAGCTATTTCAAATACACTAAGAAAAAATATGGAGAAGGCAGGCGCATCTTTCGAATGTCGCCTTTGCACCATCACTTTCAGAAGCTCGGCATGCATGAGGCCAAAATTGTAACCCGGTTCTGGATAGTGGGAGTGTTGCTTGCCATATTCACCATAGTCACCCTAAAGGTACGCTGATGATCGTAGGAATTCTTGGAGGGGGAGAAAGCGGGATCGCGGCAGCATTGCTGGCCAAGAACTGTGGCGATGATCCTTTTGTCAGTGACATCCATAGAATTAGGGAAGACTTTAAGGAACAACTGCAAAATAACGAGATCCGTTTTGAAGAAAACGGACATTCATTTGACATATTGATACGGTCTTCACTCATCGTGAAGAGCCCGGGGATACCACCTGACGTTCACATCGTACAAGAACTCGTAGATGCGGGCGCGGAGATTGTATCGGAAATGGAATATGCCTTTAGGGAGGCTAAAGCTCCCGTGATAGGCATAACTGGTTCGAACGGTAAAACCACCACGACCAATCTTGTGCATCACTTGCTTGAGTCCGGAGGAATAGTCGTTTCAAAAGGAGGTAATCTGGGAAGGGCATTTGCTCGGCTTATTGTAGAAGAGGACGTACCGGAATATTACGTGCTGGAAGTGAGCAGTTTTCAACTGGACGACATAAAAACGTTTAAGCCAGCAATTGCAGCAATTCTCAACATTACACCCGATCACCTTGATCGGTACAAGGGCAAACTGAGTCTCTATGCATCCAGCAAATGCCGGATAGCCATGAACCAGAATGCTGGAGATGTACTGCTTATCAATGCGGATGATGCCGTTACAAAACAAGCATTGAAAGGTCTCAGCCCGGCATGTAAGATACGTGAAGTCGACCGCAGCCTGTGGGAATTATTTCGAACGAAGGTTGATAATTCCTTCCTGCGTGGAGCTCACAATGCTTCAAATGCGAGTTTTGCGATAGCGATTGCCAGGATTTGTGGTTTGCGTGATGCCGTTATAGAAGATGCCTTGAACAGTTTTAAAAACGATGCCCACAGGATGCAGGTGGTGGGTATCATTAATGGGGTCGAGTGGATCAAT
Organism: Saprospiraceae bacterium; assembly: GCA_041628815.1. Classification (GTDB taxonomy): domain Bacteria; phylum Bacteroidota; class Bacteroidia; order Chitinophagales; family Saprospiraceae; genus JBFKOL01. Next base: position 2,596 of record JBFKOL010000172.1, read on the forward strand.
GACAGCAAGGCCACCAATGTAGATGCGGTACACTTTGCTTTGAGTGCTATTGACAAACCTATCGTATGGATGGCAGGCGGGGAGGATAAGGGAAATCAATACGAGGACCTGTATAATGATGTGGGCAGAGTGAAAGCTTTGATAACTGTCGGGAAGGACAGTGAGAAAATGAAAAAGGCCTTCCAAGCGCGAATTGAGTTGATCAAAGAGACCGAGGATATAGAAGAGGCAGTGAGGTGGGCGGCGGAATTGTCCGAAGAAGGCGATTGTGTGCTTTTATCGCCGGCCTGTGCGAGCTTTGATCTCTTTAAAAATTACAAGGACCGGGGCAACCAATTTGTGGAGGCCGTGTGGGACCTGCTAAGATAAATGAATGGTTTATTACGACGAGGCCAGGAAGAGAAAACGATGCTATGAACATGGTCAATGATTTATATGGTCATTTAAGAGGTGATAAAGCCATATGGCTTATCGTCACACTCCTTGGTATTTTTTCGGTTTTGGCTGTATACAGTGCGGCAGGAAGTGAAATGTTCAAGAATTACGACGGTAACACCGAGTATGCCTTGATCAAGCAAAGTATTTTTCTGGCTTGCGGCTTTGTGATCATGTATGTGACGTACAACCTGCACTACATGCAGTTTTCGCGTATAGCTCCCATTCTCATTGCGCTGACCATTCCCTTGTTGATATATACTGTCGGTTTTACCGATGCGCAGAATGAAGCCAGGAGATGGATTCAGATTCCTTGGATTGACAAGACTTTTCAGACATCCGATTTGGCGAAGTTGGCCATCATCGTGTACATTGCCAGGGTTCTCTCATTGCGACAGGGAAACATAAAGGATTTCAAGAGTGCCTTTTTACCTGTAATCATCCCTATAGTCGTAATTACTTTGCTAATTGCACCGGCCGATCTTTCTACGGCAGCTCTTCTTTTTGGCACATGCCTGTTGATGATGTTTATAGGAAGGGTTAGTATGAAATACATATCTGCGCTGATCCTTGCCGGGGCGATCGGGTTTTTGGTGGTGTTGGTGATAGGGAAGTCATTCCCTGACTATGTAAGGGTCGATACTTGGGATGCGAGATGGACACAATTTGTGACGGGAGACGGATACCAGGTAGAGCAGTCGAAGATCGCAATTGCAAGTGGAGGTTGGTTTGGTGTTGGACCAGGGAATAGTTTTCAACGCAACTATTTGCCCTATCCCTACGCGGATTTTATCTATTCAATCATATGTGAGGAGTATGGATTGTTTGGAGCGTTTACCGTCCTCGGTCTCTATTTATGGTTGTTGGTTCGGTGTATTGGTATTGTGACGAGATGCCCCAAGGCCTTTGGCGCCATTCTGGCAATTGGGCTCTGTCTCAATATAGTCATACAGTCTTTTGCCAATATCGCGGTGTCGGTACACCTGATACCAGTAACTGGCCTGACATTACCATTGGTTTCGATGGGGGGGACCTCCATCCTGTTTACCTGTGTTTCGCTCGGTATCATACTGAGTGTAAGCCGGTATGTGGATGAGGCGCAAAAAAGTAAAATGGAATTGTCAGAAATCGAGGTGAGGGATGCGGATCGTATTTAGTGGAGGCGGAACCGGTGGACATATTTACCCGGCCATCGCGGTGGCCGTAACATTGAAAAAACAATACCCTGGGGCACAGATAATGTTCATAGGTGCCAGGGGGAAAATGGAAATGGAGAAAGTGCCGAAAGCGGGATTTTCTATAAAAGGTCTTTGGATCAGTGGATTCCAGAGAAAATTGACATGGAGAAACTTATTGTTCCCGGCCAAAGTGGCGGTGAGTGGAGTCCAGGCAAGACGGATATTGGGTCGATACAAACCTGATGCGGTCATCGGTTTCGGAGGCTATGCCAGCGGTGCCACAGTGTGGATGGCAGCGCAAATGGGTATTCCGACTGTGATTCAAGAACAGAACTCGTATCCCGGGGTGACGAACAAACTCCTGGGATCAAAAGTCGATAAAGTCTGTATTGGATACCAGGAATCCGCACGTTTTTTTGAAAAGGCAAAAAACGTGATTTGGACGGGTAATCCGGTGCGATCCGAACTCCAAGATGCCATTGCGACCGAAAAGGCACGTGCCATGATGAACCTGGAACGCGATAAGAAGACGGTCCTGGTCCTTGGTGGCAGCCTGGGTGCCCGCTCGATCAATGAAGCTTTGAAATGGAGTTTTGATCTTTGGAAGGACGAAGAGAATATCCAGATCGTTTGGCAGTGCGGGAAACTGTACTACGACGATTACAGGTATTGCAACATGGCCAATTTGCCATTCGTACACATCATGCCTTTCATCGATGATATGCGTTTGGCTTACTACGCGGCAGATGTTGTGGTGAGCAGGGCGGGGGCGTTGACCGTTTCAGAACTCGCAATATGCAGGAAACCTGCTGTACTTGTTCCTTCACCGAATGTGGCAGAGGATCATCAGACGAAGAATGCCATGACATTGGTGGAAAAAAGGGCCGCCATTTTGTTGCATGATAACGAAGTGGGTAAGAGGCTCCATGAACTGTTGAAATCGTTGATTCGAGATGATGATCAGTTGCGACAACTGAGCAGGCAGATAGAAGGCTTTGGAAAGCCTGATGCAGTGGAGAGAATTACTGATGAACTTGTCGGGCTGTTGAAGAGCAAATAGGATGAAAATTGCCAATTGCAAACATGCATATTTCCTGGGAATCGGCGGAATCGGCATGAGTGCATTGGCACGATATTTCAAGAGGTCCGGTCTCCGAATTTCGGGATACGACCGCGACCGCACAATGCTTACCAAAAAGTTGGAAGCCGAAGGTATGGATATCCACTATGAAGTGGACACCCAAGTTCTGCCTTCAGATATTGATATGTTGGTATATACACCGGCCATTCCGCGGACGAATGCCTTATGGGTTGCACTTTCAGCGAGAGGTATCCCAGTTTACAAGCGCAGTGAAGCTTTACAACTGGCCCTTGAAGACAAGAAGGTAATTGCCGTAGCTGGTACACATGGGAAAACGACTACAACGGCTTTCCTCGCACACATTTTGAATTGGAAAAAATATCGGGTAACCTCGTTTGTCGGAGGAATTATGGTCAATTCAATGAGCAATTTTATCGCCGCTGATAGCGATTGGGTTCTTGTCGAGGCCGATGAGTACGATCGGTCTTTTTTGAGACTCGATCCATATTTCAGTCTGATACAATCCATGGATCCTGACCACCTTGACGTCTATGGTGAATGGGATACGATGAAAAATGCTTTCTTGTCCTTTGCGGAAAGAACGAGGCCTGGAGGACAAATGTGGATCAATCGTGAAGTGGTGACAAAACACGATTTGTCTTCATGGAGAGGACGCATCGAAAGTCGACAGGTGAATTTCAGGCTGTTTGGTCATTCCCCGGATGATGTGGATATAGGAGTCAGCAATATAGCTCATGAGCAGAAACAGACTCGATTCACGCTTCTTGTGGGTGATGAGTCGATGAATGTGTCTTCCTCGATGCCTGGATTGCACAATGTCATGAATGCTGTCGGAGCTGCCGCGCTGGCCTGTTCATATGGTATACCCTTGAAAGAGGTAGCTGAAGCCATAGCGAGCTTTAAAGGCATCAAGAGGCGTTTCGAAATTGTCCATGACGCTAAAGACTGGACCGTGATAGATGATTACGCACATCATCCCGTTGAGATCGAAGCTGCAATAAATGCTGTCAGGAATCATTTCAAAGGAAGATTTCTCACGGTGGTATTTCAGCCTCATCTTTACACCAGGACAAGGGATTTTATGGGGGGATTTGGGCGGGCGCTCGACTTGGCAGATGAAGTGTATTTATTGCCCGTTTATCCAGCCCGTGAAGAGCCCATACCGGGAGCCGATTCTCGCGGGATATTCGAGAGGATGAAATTGCGGCATAAAACCCTCGTAAATCCCGGAGGGCTGGCGAATAAGATTCGATGGAAAAAGAATCGAGTGCTCATGTTTTTGGGTGCAGGTGATATATACCGGCTGATACCGGATACAATTAAAAAATTAAATGATGATCAAAGCAGAATTTAAAAGACTGAAAGGACCCATGTATCAAGGAGGTTTACTTCTCGGTGTGTTGGTGCTTTTAGCCGTTTGGATTCTCGCCATCCGCGAAATAGGCGGTCAAAATCTTAGCCAGATCAACATAAGTGTGAATAGTGTAGAAGGTGTCCGGAATCTCATTGAAGAGAAAGAAATCTATGATATACTTAAGCGCGAATTGAAGCGGGATATTGGATTGATACCAATCAAAGACCTAGACCTGAGGTTGATGGAAAAGGCCTTGTCAGAAGATACACGGGTCCATGAAGTAGAAGTCTATGTGGATGCACAGAATAGCCTTTCTATAGACATACGACAACGGAGACCAATTATGCGAGTGATGAGTGAAAACGGGCAGCAATTCTACATAGATCAGGAGGGCAATTTTGTGGCTCGGTCTGAATTCAAGGCTGTGCGTGTACCAGTAGTTACAGGCCATATCGAAGCCTATGATGACAACTGGAAATGGCGGCCTGACAGCAGGCTGTACATGGCCTATGAGATTGCAAAGCGCCTGCATAATGACGAATTCCTTGGCTCCTTAATCGAGCAGGTTCATTTTGAACGTGGGAAACGCATTGTATTGATACCCAAGGTGGGAAAGGAAAAAATCGTGCTGGACTACGTAGACGACCTGGATGAAAAACTGAGTAAGATCAAACCATTGTACCGGCATTTGGCCAGTACAGATGGATGGAATAAATACCGGGAGATCGACATCTCCTACAATAAACAAGTTATAGGAAGAAATCCTGTGAAACCTTAACAAATGGACATGCAAAACGAATCTAAAATTCCCGTGAACGACGTAGTAGTTGCCATTGACATTGGTACTACCAAGGTTTGTGCCATAGCGGGTCGAAAAAACGAATACGACAAGATCGAAGTTGTCGGTGTGGGGACTGTGGCCTCCGAGGGCGTTTCGAGGGGCGTGGTTTCCAATATCGACAAAACGGTCAAAGCAATAAAGGAGGCAATCGAGATAGCTGAAAAGAATGCCAAGATGAAGTTCAAGAGCATTCATGTGGGTATTGCAGGCCAGCATATTAAAAGTCTGCATCATCGCGGTCTCCTTGTGCGCAGTGATGTCAACAGCGAGATCAGTGAGGACGATGTGAACAAACTGATCAAAGATATGTACCGGTTGGTACTGCCTCCTGGTGACAAAATATTGCACGTCATTCCTCAAGAGTTTTCCGTGGACGACGAGCAGGACATCATTGATCCTGTAGGCATGTCCGGGGTACGCCTGGAGGCAAATTTCCACATCATAACAGGTCAGATTTCAGCTTCTCGGAATATTCACAGGTGTGTGGAAAAAGTGGGACTGGATGTGGCTGACGTTACCCTTGAGCCCATTGCCTCAGCATCAGCAGTGCTGTCGGAAAGCGAAAAGATGGCAGGTGTGGCATTGGTTGATATTGGAGGTGGTACGACTGACATCACGATATTTAAGGACGGTATCATCCGTCATACCGCTGTGATTCCATTCGGAGGCAATGTGATCACTAAGGATATACAGGAAGGTTGTACAGTGATGCACGACCAGGCCGAGAGATTGAAAGTGCGTTTCGGGTCTGCACTTGCCGAAGAAATCTATGACAACAGGATCATCACGATACCTGGTTTCAGAGGCAGGGACCACAAAGAAATTACCGAGAAAAATCTCGCCAGGATCATCCAGGCACGCGTAGAAGAGATTTTCGACTATGTATACTGGGAAATCAGTCGTTCCGGCTATGCTAAAAAACTGATTGCCGGTCTGGTATTAACGGGAGGAGGCTCTCTGCTAAAGCATGTCAATTTGCTGGCCGAGTACCATAAGGGCCTC
>JBFKOL010000173.1:0-8498 GCA_041628815.1 Saprospiraceae bacterium
AAAGAGAAACATTGTTCTGGATCTTCACATTGTCACCGATGACGACACCATCAGCCACAAACACATTCTGTCCAAGGGTACAACCCTTTCCGATTCTGGCCCCGGGCATTACATGACAGAAATGCCAAATCTTGGTGCCTTCGCCTATTTGAGCGCCTTCGTCAATAACGGCAGATGGGTGTGCGTAATATTTCATCGATGGTGATTAAGGAAGTAAATATGGGGAAAAAAGGGGTATTTAGTTGCCAGCCTGCCTGCCTATGGCATGGTTGCCAGTTGCCCTGTTGTCGGGCTATCGAGTTGAGGGTTATGGAATATTATAGTGTTCGATTTTGAAAAATTCTATTTTTAAGGTACTAATGATCCAGTTGTAATCCCAAATCTTCATTCATCATTATTATATTTCACCCATGCCCTTTAGGGTCAAGGCGTTCGTAGAGCGATGGCTGATTACTGGTTATTGGTTGTCGGAGCGCAGCGGAGATCCCGCAGTATTGCGGGACTGGTTGGAGGGGGTGTCACAATCCATATTTCAAATTTCATGAATAACTCATGCCCTTCAGGGTTAGGGCGTTCGTGGAGCAATGGGTATATACTGGCTACTGGTTATTGATTGAGGATCACGGAATTATTCAAAGTGACTGACATCGAAATATTCAACCGTAGAAAAATTCTACGGTTAGCGGGCGCTGGTTTCTGGGTTGCGTATTGCCAAGTTACCAGTTTTATACACCTACCCTAATGCAAAGCGCGTATTCCTAAATATTTTCCAGATCCTGTAACGCCAATGCACTGATCTCATAGGATTGGGTTACATCGATACTTTTCATTGACTATGGATTCGTCCTGGATCCGCAAAAACAGATATGCGACCTCTCCGAGGTCGGGAATTTGTCCTGATCGAGGGCTAAAGGTATTGGACTTCTCCGAAGTCCTTTTGGTTTCTTTAAAGCAACGGTCGATATATATGATTTAATTTATATTACCCGCAACCCGCAACCCGCAACCCGCAACCCGCAACCCGCAACCCGACACCATTCCTTTAACTATCGAAAAAATTCCTGACATGTCCACAGATATAATCAAGCTGCTTCTCCGTCAACTCCGTATGCATGGGTAAAGACAATACCTCCTGGCAAAGTATTTCGGTGACGGGAAGATTTTTCTTTTGATCCCACCATGCCTTGTACGCATTCTGCCGATAGAGGGGTAGGGGATAGTAGATCATGGAAGGGATGCCTTGCCCTTGCAGATAACTCTTAAGATCATCCCTTTTGCCATTCCTTACCCGGATCGTGTATTGATGGAAGACATGGGTTGAATAGTCGACCCTGGATGGCAGGATGACTTGATCACATGTGTTCAACAGTGTGTCGTAACTACCGGCAGCCCGCTGTCGGGCCGCTATGTAGTGGTCCAGGTATTTCAATTTTACATCGAGGATCGCCGCCTGCAGCGTATCCAGTCTTGAATTGACACCCAATATTTCGTGGTGGTATTTTTTGGATTGGCCGTGAGAAGCGATCATACGAATCCTGGCACCCAATGCTTCATCATCTGTATAAAGGGCTCCACCGTCCCCAAAACAACCGAGGTTTTTGGTGGGGAAAAAGGATGTGCAACCGATGTGGCCGATGGTGCCGGCCTTTTTAGTTTGGTCGTCAGGGAATGTGTAGTCCGACCCGATGGCCTGGGCATTGTCCTCGATGACGTAAAGTCCGTGGGCTTCAGCGATTTCCATGATCTCAAACATCTGCGAGGTAAGCCCGTAAAGATGGACGGGTATCATGGCTTTGGTGCGGGGTGTGATGGCCTTCTCCAGGCTCTGCAGGTCCATGTTGAAAGTCTTTGGATCTACGTCCACCATGACGCACCGGTATCCCAACAGGCCCACCACCTCGGCGGTGGCGGCATAGGTGAAGGCCGGTACGATGACTTCATCAGACGGTTTGAGATCCAGGGCCATTAGTGCTATCTGCAGCGCATCGGTGCCGTTGGCACAGGTAATGACGTTCCTGGTACCCAGGTAGCTTTTCAGGTTTGACTCGAAGGCACTTACTTCCGGACCTTTTATGAATCGTCCCGAGGCAAGCACTTCGTCAATGGCACTATCGACTTCTTCCCTTATATGGGCCAGTTGTCCCGGGAGGTCGACCATTTTAATTTCCATCCTTTCCTGCTTCACATACTCCAATAGTCGTACTTTTTCTGACCCCGGTGAATACCCTTCAAATCGAATAGTATACCATCAGGGGTAAGCTTTTTTTCAAAATATCCATCGCCATATACCCGGTACTCATCGTGGGCTACGGCAATGATCACGGCATCGTAGGCTTCTCCTTTCTTATCGCTTAGGTGTATGCCATATTCCCTGCCAAGGACGTCCTCGTTAGCGTGTGGATCGGTCACATCGACATCGATGTGAAAGGATACCAGTTCTTTGATCAAATCCACGACTTTCGAATTCCGAATATCCGATACGTTTTCCTTGAAGGTAACGCCTTCCACCAGTACGCGGCAGTTGCCCGGATTTTTACCTTTGGCGATCAGCATTTGCACCAGTTTTTTGGCGATGTACCGGGGCATGAAGTCGTTTACTTTGCGTCCTGCCGCAATCACCTCCGGATCATAGCCCAATTGCTGGGCTTTGTAAAGCAGGTAGTAGGGATCGATGCTTATACAATGCCCGCCCACCAGCCCGGGGCGGAACTTGAGGAAGTTCCACTTGGTGGCAGCCGCCTCGAGTACATCCGTGGTGTTGATCCCCACTTTGTCGAAGATGATACACAATTCGTTCATCAGCGAAATATTCAGGTCGCGCTGGGTGTTTTCGATCACCTTGGCAGCTTCTGCTACCTTCATATTGGGTGCCTGGTAAAGACCTGCTGTAATTACTTCGGAATATATCTTGGTTATTTCTTCAAGCGCTTCGCCATCACAACCTGAAACGATTTTCAATATATCGGGTAGTTTCCTGACCTTATCCCCTGGATTGATTCTTTCGGGGGAGTACCCGATTTTGAAGTCTTTGCCTGCCTTGAGGCCGGAATATTTTTCTAAAACCGGGACGCATTCTTCTTCGGTGCAACCTGGGTATACGGTTGATTCGTAGATGACGTAATCTCCTTTCTTAAGGACCCTGCCAATGGTTGTAGAAGCTTTCTTCAGCGGGGTAAGATCGGGGATGCGCTGATCGTCGATGTCCGTAGGCACGGCAATGATGTGAAAATGAGCCTGTTTGAGTTGCCCGGCATCGCTGGTAAAACAAACATCCACATCTTTAAAGTCGGCAAAGTCGATTTCATCGGAAGGGTCGATACCGGCTTGCATCGCATCAACCTTTGACTTGTTGATATCAAAACCGATCACCGAGTAATACCTGGCGAACTCCAATGCAACGGGAAGTCCTACATAGCCCAGGCCAACTACACTTACTTTTTTGGATTTTTCTTTGAGCTCTTTGTACAATGTATTGATGTCTATTGGTGGAGGTTTAACGCACCGCAAATTTATGTAATATGAATTGGATTTGATGCATGTTGGGGATAGTTCGCACAACATACACTTAAAGGGCATAGGCCGACCTGTGCCCAGCCATGTGTGATATGACGGAATTGGGATTTGTTCTTGGATTTTCTAAGATTTTTGTGTCGACCGATGACAATAGGATCATGCGGCCCCTACAGGGTCGATAGGTTTATCATTATGCGATGTCTAACATTATAAGATCTCTCCGAGGTCCTTGTGGCGTTTGGTTAACTGCCAACCGTTAATTACAACGATGCTTTTCAGTGATTAAAGTTTCACACTGGATCGGTAAAAACAGACATTCGACCTCTCCGAGGTCCAGAATTCGTACTGATCGACATGAGGCTATAGGTTTGGGACTTCTCCGAAGTCCTTTTAGGATTCTATAGAACAGCTGTCAGAATATGTGATTTCTGATTTAATTGATATTATATGCAACCCTACTACGCTAGCTCCAACACCAAGGCTACAGTGATCCAAGAAACCTTCTCGGGCGAAGCCCGCAACAGGCAACCCATCTACAAAAATTCCTCTTTATAAACTCTTTCGATACCCTCTCGGAGCGTGATTCTTGGAGCCCACCCCAGCGCCTTGATCCTGGATACATCCAATACCTTGCGATAAGTGCCGTCGGGTTTGGAAAGATCGTGCCGGAATGTGCCTTTGTAACCGACAATGTCTTTGATGAGGTTGGCCAACTCGATAATGGAGACATCCTCGCCAGTACCTACGTTGATGTGGCCTGATTCACTGTATTGCTTCATCAGGAAAAAGCAGGCCTGGGCAAAGTCGTCCACATGGAGGAACTCACGCATGGGTTTTCCGGTGCCCCAAAGTACGACCTCTTCCTGCCCGCTGATATGGGCTTCGTGGATCTTTCGGATCAGTGAGGGCAGCACGTGTGCCGATAGTGGATCGTAATTGTCATTCGGGCCATACATGTTGCACGGCATGACCGATATGAAATTACAGCCATATTCAGCGCGGTATGTCTCGCAAAGTTTGATACCTGTAATCTTGGCGAGGGCGTAGGGCTCGTTGGTCGGCTCGAGGATACCCGTCAACAATGCATTTTCAGCAATTGGTATTTCGCTGTGTTTGGGATAGATACAGGATGAGCCCAATAATAGCAGTTTTTTAACACCGGTCAAATGAGCGCTGTTGACCACGTTGGATGCGATCATGACGTTGTCGTAGAGAAATTGGGCCCTGTAGGTATTGTTGGCCAGGATGCCACCCACTTTGGCAGCAGCGAGAAATACGTATTCGGGTTGATTTCGTTCAAAGAACTGCTCGACTTCGGTTTGTCTCCTCAGATCGAGGTGAGACTTGTCGATTTTTAAAATATTGTCATATTGATTAGCTTGTAAAACCCGACAGATTGCTGAACCCACCATTCCGTTGTGGCCGGCAACGAATATTTTGGCATCTTTCTTCAAGTGATTATTCTGTTAACAACGGGAATGGGCTCAGACGAGTTGGAAACAAGAACCAGGTCATTGGCTACCATCTCTGCTATCAATTCAGACAGTGTACATTTCGGTTTCCAACCCAATTGTTCATATGCCTTGGAAGGGTCCCCCACAAGCAGGTCCACTTCTGTAGGTCTGTAATAATTTGGGTCGATGCGAACGATGGTCTGACTAATCGTGACATAATTTGCAGGATCATTCACTTCAACTGCCACAGCTGTCTCGTCAACACCCTGGCCTCGCCATTCCAAAAGAATACCCACTTCGGCAAAAGCCATTTCGACAACTTCGCGGACCGAGGTTGTAAGACCTGTGGCAATCACATAATCTTCGGGTTCGTCCTGCTGCAGCATCATCCACATGGCTTCTACGTAATCCCTGGCATGTCCCCAGTCCCTTTTGGCGTCGAGGTTGCCTAAGTATAAGGTGTCCTGGTGACCCAGAGCTATTCTTGCGGCTGCACGTGTAATCTTCCTGGTGACAAAGGTTTCTCCCCTGACGGGGCTTTCGTGGTTGAATAGAATTCCATTGCAAGCAAACATACCATAGGCTTCACGGTAATTGACCGTTATCCAATGCGCGTATAATTTGGCCACACCATAAGGTGAACGGGGATAAAACGGTGTTCTTTCAGTTTGAGGGACCTGTTGTGCCTTACCGAACAATTCAGATGTCGAAGCCTGGTAAAACCTGCATTTGTCAGAAAGATCACAGATCCTGATGGCCTCCAGGAGTCGCAAGGTGCCAAGGGCATCAACATTGGCAGTGTATTCGGGGTTTTCAAAACTAACCTTAACATGAGACATTGCCCCGAGGTTGTATATCTCGTCCGGCCTGATATCCTTGACAAGGCGGATGATGTTCGTGGCGTCCGTCAGTTCACCGTAGTGCAGTTTAAGCCTGATGTCCTCTTCATGCGGATCCTGGTAGAGATGGTCTATGCGGCCTGTGTTAAAGGACGATGATCTCCGCTTGATGCCGTGCACTTCGTATCCATTGCTGAGCAGCAATTCGGCGAGGTAGGCCCCGTCCTGCCCGGTAACGCCGGTGATGAGTGCTTTTTTTCTCATTGGCTAGTCAAAGTCACTTACAAACATATATAAATATAACTTATACATGTATTTTGTTTCTTCTTGTTCAAGTCGTACTACCATGAAATTTTTCTTCTTATAATTAAAATGCTGAGAAAGTCGAAGTCAGCCCCGTCAGGCACTCAAGAAAAATTTTAAAATGATCTCTTTATTGTATGGATTTAAAGTTTCGTTCAATTATCGAAATGTCGCTACGGATTGAAACATAGATTGATGAAAACAGACGATTTGTTTGGTAGAACGAGCTGGGGTATTAGTGTTGTATGGTACTATTTTAAGAACTTTGGGTCTCGATAAATGAAAAAACCCGAAATACTGGTCGTTACTCTCTGCAGGGATGAAGAAGAGATCCTGCCGTTTTTCTTGAGACATTACGAGGAAATTGCCAGCCGCATCATTGTCTTTCACAATGCCCCCTCTATAGATAGCTCAGCAGACATCATCGATGCCCATCCTCTTTGTACGCGCATCGATTACCACACGGATGGATACGTCCGGGATGACCTGTTGATGCTCATTAAGAACAGTGCATGGGTAGAGTATAGAGATCATTTCGACTGGATCATAGTGGTTGATATGGATGAATTTTTATACCACGAAGACATCTTTTGCTTCCTGGATTGGTGTAAGGAATCCGGTATTTCCATCCCATGTACTGAAGGCTTTGATATGCTTTCTGATGAATGGCCTTTTATTGGAGAGAAACTAACGGATTACGCCAAACTAGGCGTAAGAAACAGGCTATTTGATAAACCGGTAGTTTTTGATCCAACTAAAATTGAACGGATAAACTACAGACCCGGTGCACACTTTTGTCAAGCGGAAGGGGTGGTTAAATACGGAGACAGTTGTGAATTAAAGCTTTTACACTACAAGTATATGGGTGGATTGGAGCGCTTGAAATACAGATGGACAAGGTATGGTGAACGCCTTAGTGAGATCAATAAGAAATGGCGTTGGGGAATGGAACGTTTAAATCCTAATGAAATCGAGAAAAGGTATCAAAGAGCTAAATCAAACCTGGTACGAGTAATTGATTAGGAAATTCTGAAATCGCTATCTCTTGATGCTATAATAAACTTCTAGTTCTTTACAGCGTAAAAGTGAGCCGTTCAAAAATATTGCTAAAGACACAGATATCACGGCCCAATTCTCAATTAATAAAAAAGCCTGTTGCTTTGGCAGATAATCGTATCATCTCCAAATAGCAATTGAAGTGCTAATTTCGTGTCGACAACTTATCAATTTCCTTGGATCCTGGATAGACTATGATATCATTTAAAGACAATCCAATCACAAGGATTCTTATGAAATTATTTAGACCTCAAAAAATCTCTGTCCCGCAGGAGTTGGAGGATCTACGAAATAAGGCACTTCATTTATATGAAGAAGGCGAGTTTAGTAATACTGTTCCTATTTTGGAACTGGTGCATAGTACTCAACCGAATGATACAGAAGTTGGGCTTCGATTGATTCATAGCCTGATGGCTTGTGGAAAAAGTGACAATGCCGAATTGTTGGCTAAGAAATTACTGCTGAACACAAATTATTCGGATTTTATCAAGGAAGATAATGGGATCCTCTGCATTACAAAGCCGCTGTTGCTCACAGTTTCCAATGTTGCTTTAGCATCAAAGCCAAATGAGCGTAAAACTTTTAAACTGGGAAATCCATTAGATCCATCAAAACGAAAAGTATTTTCTTACTGGATTGGCCCGGATAATGCATTGATATCTATTTTGCGGCGATTGATGAGGGCGCACAGTTATTCCGGTGTTGGCTATGAATTTGTCTTGTTGTCCAAAGAAAATGTACATTCCTATGTCCCACTTCCAACGTACTTTTTTGAATTAGAACCAGCGCACCAGGCCGACTTTCTTCGGGTACAATTGATTTATAAGTATGGCGGTATCTGGCTTGATGCAGATACCGTAGTAATGGAAAGTATTGATTCCTTATTCGAAATAATCGAGCGAAGAGGTGCCCTTTTTTTTGAGGGGGCCAAAGGTGTAATTATAAATGCCGTCTTTGGTGCGGTGGCCCAACATCCCTTGATGTTAGAATGGAAACAAAAAATGGAAGAGATCCTGGATCAGAAAAAAAGCCAAATTGGTTGGGTGGAAATTGGGAATCAACTGATCGATAACATTATCCGGCAAGACAAAAAATGGGAAAACTCTGTCAGTCTTTTAAGTGGTCCTGAGACCATTTATCCGGTTTTTTGGCCCGATGCAGAAGAAGCATTTGTCTCGGCGTCTTTTGATAACCACAAACTGATTAAAAGAGACTTTCAGCCTGTCGTTGTTCTTGTAAGTACAGTTTATAAACAACTGGTCAACGAGAAACCTCAAGTGATGTTTAGAATGGATGCGCCCATATCATATTTCCTTACAAGGGCTTTTCAAAA
>JBFKOL010000174.1:0-8482 GCA_041628815.1 Saprospiraceae bacterium
CAGGGCAGTCCGTACAACTCAGACCGTCGGGAGGATCCCACGAATAGGAAGGCAGCCTGTCCAAGGGAAAGACTTCGGTAAAAAAGTTGGTTCCGAATCCCAGGATTACCGAATCCTCGGCAGCTGTTATCCTGACAATCAATTCAGGTGGTTCGCTTACCTGGATGGTCGATTCAGCTTCACAGCCTTTGGAGTCCTGGACGAGTACATCGTAGATTCCGGCGGACAGATTAGAAAACAGGGATCCTGGCTGGACATTTTGTCCACTCAATCCAAACCGGTATCCCCTGCTGCCACCGGATCCTGTAGCCACAATCGTCCCGTCCCGAGATTCAAAACAAGACAGATCCGTTTTGGCGAGCAATATTTCCAATGAAGAGGTGTCCGAACAACAGGCTCCCACTTCGAGATCGAGGATTTTGGTCACCCTACAACCCTTCTCAGACTCCACGGTCAGGGCGGTCGTCTTATTGCCAAAAGAACCATAGGTGACCTCGTGCGGACCCGGACCTTCCCTGAGTACAGGATCGGCGCCCTCACCAAAGTTCCAAGACCAGCCCACGATGCTGTCGGTCTGTGAAGTAGACTGGTTTTGGAAGGTAATACTTTTATCACAGGCAATGTCATCGCTAGCGTCGATGCTAAAATCAGGTTGAGGGCCCAGGAAAGTACCGGTACCGCCAAAATCTATTCTGAAGCCAAATCCACTCCTGCTGTAGTTGTTGACGATCAATGCATAGCTCTCTCCCGCCGTCATATTCAAGGGTGAAAGAAAATTGTCGTCACCTAACTGGCACCCCAGTGTTTCCTGGGTGTCACCAGACTCTTCACGCAGCCCTGTCGGCCCCATGCACGGCAGGTTTTGTTCGGGAGGAGCTCCCACCGTCTCGCCGGATGCCATACAACGCAGGACGAGCCTGTTTTCACAGTTTCGAATGCCATCCGGGAGATGGAATACCACGAAATCCAGGTCATCATCTGCATTGGTCGGTGTCAGTGTAAAGGTCAGTGTCCCATCGGTGGCAGCCGTCCAACTGTACCAGACAGAGGCAAATTCCTCCGTGATACAAGTATTGCCAATCTCGTTCTGGTCGTCCCCCGCTCCACCCAGGTTTTCAATGAAAAACGATGACTTGTCACAAAGCACCACCGAGCTGAAGCAATCCGACTCGGGAGTTGGTACCGGCACAAACGACCGGATGCAAAGCCTGAAGTTACCCGTGGCCCCGTCCCTGCCATCCACCCGCAAGAAATACAATTGCCCAATGACCAGGTCGTTGAAGTTGATCTCTATGACATTGTTCTGGCCTTCCTGTACTGAGGAGCAACCCACAGCTGTTAGGGCGTTGCACGATCCTTGGTAGACCACCATGGAGGGTTGTTCGAGCGTACCGAGCTGCGCGTTCGTCAGGCCGGTCAACTGTACCAATGCACCTTGCTGTGGCGCTATGAAACTGATCCAAATGTCGTTCGTCTCCGTGCCTTCGGGCCAGCAGGAAGGGTTCGACTCGACACTTCCGGTGGCATCACGCGTATCGAATTCTCCGGGAGAGGAGCAATAATCAGAGACATCGGATATGAAATAGGCCGTGGCGCATTCATCAAAGCTCTGACTATGCAGACTACAAGCAAGGAAACAAAGGACCAGGATAAGGGTACAGCGCATAATTTACCAGTGACCTCGATAGAATGTAACGTACTACAAAATGTATACCGTCCTAAGGAAGTCTTAAAATTAATACGCCGCAACTACCCACTTTCGTTGCCGCCTATGCGCTATCTTAGCGGAAATTCCGCGATGTAAGCGGGATTCCAAGCCTTTCATCCGTGCTTTATCTCGTACCTACACCTATTGGCAACCTCGGGGACATTACACACCGGGCGATAGAAACGTTGAAGGAGGTGGAATTGATTCTGGCCGAAGACACGAGAAAAACAGGTAAACTTTTGAAACACTACAACATTGACACGCGCATGATGTCCTACCATGCCCATAACGAACACCGTATGCTCGACAGGGTGATGGACCTGCTTAAGGAAGGTAAGGACCTCGGCCTGGTCAGTGATGCAGGGACCCCGGGCATCTCCGATCCCGGATTCCTCCTGGTGCGTGCGTGCCATAAGGAAAAGATAGCCGTCACGTGTTTGCCTGGTCCATCGGCATTGATCCCGGCCATAGCCATGTCGGGAATACCCTGTGATCGTTTTCATTTTGAAGGCTTTCTCCCTGCCAAGAAGGGACGCCAGAGCCGCTGGAAGGTACTCGAAGTGCTGGAAAGCACCATCGTCCTTTATGAATCGCCGCACAGGATTGTACGTTGCCTGGCGGAAATCGAGCAATATTTCGGAGATGACAGGCAGGTAGCTGTCATTAGGGAGATCAGCAAAATCCACGAGGAAGTTTTGCGAGGAGCAGTCCGGGAAGTGCGCAGGCAGCTTGAAATGCGGGATTCCATTAAGGGTGAGTTTGTAGTCGTTGTAGGGAAGGCAGGCAATTTGAAAGATCCCGCTTAAAAAAATGGAATACCCTGGGCTCAAATGTCCGGAATTTTGTTAGTTTTAATCTACCCCGAAAGTGAGGGTAAGAAATAATTGCAAATTCCAAAAATAAATTCATGGCGCGCATCAACCAATCCATGGATAAGGCTTCCTTGTCCCATGGCAAATTAACACACCTTGTTACGGCTCTTTGCTTATTCTTGATTTCTTCAGCGGCATGGGGTCAAACTCCTGAGCCCAGTCTTTCCAAATCATTCAGCCCTGCGACCATAGGTCCTGGCAGTACGTCAAAGCTGACGTTCACCATCCGGGGCGGTACACTGCCGGCATCGGATATCAGTTTTACAGACAATATGCCATCGGCTATTACGGTAACTGCTGTAGAAGCTGCGGTAAACCAGTGCGGTGGATCGTTGTCATTAGATGGAAGTGACATATCGCTTTCAGATGCCAGGATTGGCGCGGGCAAGACCTGTAAGGTTACTGTACTCGTGACTTCTTCGACAGTTGGCACCCATACCAATACAACCGGCAATATGAATTACACGATTTTGGGAGATGGAGCGTCTACATCAGGTGCGTCGGCCGACTTGATCGTGGACGGCGGCAGGCCCGGCTTTTCGAAAAGCTTTGCCCCATCGGTTATCTCGCCGGGAGGAACCAGTACACTGACGTTTACCATTGATAACTCAGCGAATGCCGCTAATGTCACCTTTGCGCAATTTACCGACTTATTGCCGGCAGGATTGGTCATAGCAGCACCTTCCAACAAGTCTACGACTTGTCAAAATCTATCCGGATCTGCCCTCACAGCCATCCCAGGCACAAACACAATCAACTTTAACGCTTCCACCACCAGCGTGGTAGCTGCCGGCTCGACGTGTACCGTATCGGTCGACGTCGAAGCCACCCAGGGTGGTGTTTTTTCCAATATATCCGGAGAGCTCACGTCAACCAATCAAAGTTCTCAGTCGGTATTATCGGGATTGGCAGCCGCCGTACTATCGGCTCCTACGGACCTTTTTTCCAAAAGTTTCAGCGATGATCCGGTAGTGCCCGGAGGAACTGTAACACTCGAATTTACCATCAGCAATCCCGCAGACCTTTTCAACGGTCGCGAAGGAGTCGGTGACTTTACGGACATCGCTTTCAGTGACGACCTCACTACTGTTGTATCGGGGCTTACTATCAACAGCCTGGTTTCAGATGATTGTGGAGGAACTTTCACAAGTAATGCAACAGATTTGTCCTACAGTGGTGGTTCTCTCACAGCAGGATCGTCTTGCCAGGTGAAAGTGCTCCTCGATGTAGCGGCTTCTGTTCCGGCAGGTACGCATGGCAATACGACGAGCAACCTTACTTATACGTTGAACGATGAACCGGAGACGGGCAATGCCGCCTCGGATAACCTAAGGGTGACGGTGGCCCCTACACTGACCAAAGCATTCATCGACGACCCGGTCGGTCCGGGTGATGATGTTACCTTGAGATTTACCATAAAAAATAACAGCTCGACAGATGCTGCTACGGACATTAATTTTACTGATGAGTTAACCAATATTTTACCATTTCCAATATCAGCCTCTCTTCCAGCCAATGATTTTTGCGGTGCTGGATCGTCTATGGCTGTTATCAGCCCATTTACAGGGGCCGAGGCTCTCAGTATGACAGGTGGAAATCTGGATCCGGGTGCATCTTGTTCCTTTGACGTGATTCTGACCATACCTGCTACAGATGAGACCGATGGAGGAGTGGCCAATGGCGTATTTAAAAATACCACCAGCGAAATTTCGGCAACGATTGCGGGAGGTACAGTTGAGGGATTGCCTGCTTCTGACAACCTCACCATCGCTACTGCGCCTGCACTGGTAAAAGTATTCAGCGCCAACCAGGTATCTCCAGGGGAATCGGTAGATCTCACTTTTACCTTGGAGAGCGATGACAATGCGGTTGGGGATGCCTCTTCAATTGCTTTTACAGATCTGATTGATGCCAGCCGGCTGACCGTAGGTACTTTATCGACCGGTGACTGCGGGGGCACCCTGACATATGACACAAATACAGATATTCTAAATTATAGTGGGGGTTCACTAACAGCGGGATCAACTTGTTCCTTCACAATTCCGATGACTGTTCCTTCCACAGCACCATCTGGAAATTTTACCAATACTACCTCGATCGTTTCAGCTGTGATCAATGGATTCCCCGTGACCAATTCACCGGCTTCCGATGTACTCGAAATTCAAAGCATATCCTTCAGCAAGGAATTCACCAATGATCCTGTAGTTGCAGGCGGAACCGCCACACTACTGTTCACCATCACCAATGAAACAGACCAGGCATTAAGTAGTATCACCTTTACCGACGATCTCGACGATGTCATCGAAAACATGGCCGCATCGGGATTGCCCACCAACGATGTTTGCGGTACCGGTTCTCAGCTCTCGGGCAGTGCCGGAAACACCCTGCTGACATTGACTGGAGGAAATCTTGCCGCCAATGCAACCTGTACTTTCAGTGTGAATATGACGGTGCCTACAAATACCGCCGAAGCTGAATATCCCAACGCCACTTCCGGCATAACAGCGCTAATCAACGGTAACCCGGTAAGTGCCCCGGCGGCAGAAGACAACCTGGTCGTATCCGATGCTCCTGCCCTCCTCACTTTGACCAAATCCTTTACAGACGACCCTGTATTCCCCGGAGATGAAGTGACCCTCCAGTTTGACATTACCTATCTGGGTGGTACCAATGCCACAGGCATTACTTTTACAGATGACCTAGATGCGGCATTGTCAGGACTTGTGGCTACTACTCTACCGGCTGATGGTTTTTGTGGCGCAGGATCTACCATTAGCGGGACTGGTTTATTAACAGTCTCCGGTGCATCACTTCTCGCTCCTAACGGCCAATGTTCTTTCGAAGTGACGCTTCTCGTGCCGGAGACAGCGGATCCGGGCATCTATACGAATACCACCGGTACCATTACGGCCAATAGCGGCAATATTTCCGGCAACCAGGCGACCGACGACCTGGAAGTAATCCCCAATTTGCGACCGCCCACAGCCAACGCAGGTCCGGATCAAACCATCACCTGTTTTGTCGGTAATGAAGCCAGCGTTACACTGGATGGCAGCGCTTCTACGTCAGAAAATCTACCCTTATCATACGAATGGTTTTTAGTGGGAGAAGAAGGCAATACCCTCATAGCTACGGGTGTCGGCCCAACAATCGTGCTCCCCGCGGGAACCCATGTCATTGAATTAATCGTGACCGATTTGTACAGCAGTGCCATCGACCAGGTGAGCATAACTGTGGTACCCGATACCGAACCACCGAATATCACTTGCCCCGGTAATATCTCCGTTTCAAATGACCTTGGCCAATGTGGAGCCATTGTAACTTATAGCGCTCCCGTCGGAACGGACAACTGCCCCGGTGCTACCACAGCTCGCATAGCAGGACCCGCCAGCGGCAGTCTCTTCCCCGTCGGAACAACCACAGTCACACATCGTGTCACCGATGCCAATGGCAATACCGCACAGTGCAGCTTTACCGTGACGGTTAGCGATACCGAACCGCCAGTGATCACCATCAATGGAGACAACCCGCAAACCGTCATAAGATTCAGCGGGCCTTATGTGGATCCTGGAGCTTCTGCCAACGACAATTGCGATGGCATGAGTGCGGTTGACCAAATTATAGGTACCGTCAATACCAACGCAACGGGCAGTTATACAATTACTTATAAAGAAACCGATGCAGCTGGTAACATGACAGTGGCAACAAGAACAGTAAACGTCATCGACGACCCCAACGCCCTGGCGCATGACATTACCCTGCTTGCCGACCAGAACATCTCCATTGCCAAAGTCGCCTCCTTTGACGGCACCATGCATGCCAATGCTTTGATCAGCGTCGGCCAGGGAATCGCCGTAAACAAAGGTGGGCCAACCGTATACGACGGCGATCTGTCTGCCGTCAACCAGATCAGCGTCAGCCGCAACAACCAGGTCAATGGTACGATCTGTTCACCGGCCATTTCCTTGGCTAACAATGTGACGTGCAACGCACCGGCGTGCCAGGCAGTACAAAAACCCGTCAGCGCCATACCGCTGCCGACCTATTCCATCACGGCCGGTTCGACACCGCTCGTAGTGTCAAGCAATACGACCATAGGGCCAAGCAACCGCAGCACAGTTTTGGTGCAATCCAATGTTTCACTGACCGTGACTGCCGGTACCTACAACTTTGCCACCCTCACCTTTGAATCGGGTTCTTCCCTCATCATTGATATATCCACAGGACCCGTCACCATCAATGTGGCGGGACAAATTCTGATATTCCAAGACGTTGTATTTACTATGAGTCCTTTCGGAGAAGAAGACAGCGAGTATTTTAAACTGCGGACACTCACCAATATGACGATTAAGGACAGGGCACAACTGGTGGGACAGTTCATCGCTGTAGATGGCTTTGTGACGATGGAAGCCGATACGAGATTGAAAGGGTCGATATGCGCTGAATTCATCAACATCGATAAAGGTGGCGCAACGATCATAGATCACAATGCAAGCGGTGGTTCATCCTTTGCACCCGAAGGACCGCCTGCAATCAACTCGTTGAAAGGATCACCGATCAGTGTTAAACCGAACCCTTTCACAAACCGAATTACCGTAAACATCTCTTCTGATAGGGAAAAGACCGATTTTGTCAGGTTACGCGTCCTCAATACCGCCAATCAGGAAGTGTATAGCAGACCGATTAATGCCGGCGAAAAAAGATTTGACATAGATACCGGCTCGTGGAATACAGGCGTCTTTATCATCCAAATGATTGGTCCAGGAGCCATGGAGACCTCCAAGGTGATTCGTATAAAATAAGCATAAGCACATTCGATAAAAAAAGGCCGATAATGAGTTTATCGGCCTTTTTTATTCATATATGCAACGGCCGGTTCGCCGTAGCCATCAGTGCCGCCTCCTTGATCGCCTCCGTGTACGTTGGATGGGGATGCGATATGCGTGCCATATCCTCCGCTGAAGCCCTGAACTCCATCAAGGCCACCGCTTCCATGATCATATCGGCAGCCCTGGCACCTATCATGTGCACTCCCAGGAGTTCATCGGTCTCGGCATGCGACAATACCTTTATCAGCCCTTCGATGTCCATGCTCGCCCGGCTCCGGCCGAGTGCTCGCATAGGAAACTTACCTGTCTTATACGGAACACTTGCTTCTTTTAGCTCGTCCTCAGTATAACCGACTCCTGCCACCTCGGGCCACGTATACACCACGCCCGGAATGAGTCGATAGTTAATGTGAGGTTTTTGCCCGGCAAGGATCTCAGCTACCAGGATACCCTCTTCCTCGGCTTTGTGCGCAAGCATGTCACCACGGATTACGTCGCCGATGGCATATACACCGGCTACATTAGTCTGTAAATAATCATCCACCTTGATCCTGCCCTTGTCATCCGTTTCTATTCCTACTTTTTCAATTCCCAACCCTTTAGTATATGGCTTTCTCCCAATCGCTACCAGGCAGTAATCTGCTTCTATCATTTCTTCATCTTCACCATCTTTTTTCTTATACCGGACTTTCGCCTTGGTCTTCAGTCCTTCGACCCCTGTCACCATATGGTTCAGTTTGAAATCAAAGCCCAGTTTCTTGAGGGAGCGCATCAACTCCTTCGAAAGGTCCCGATCCATGCCCGGGATGATGCGGTCCATAAATTCTATCACGGTAATTTCGGTACCCAGTCTTGCAAAGACAGAGCCCAGTTCAAGGCCAATGACGCCGCCACCAATGATCACCATTTTAGATGGTAATTTATTGATCTCAAGTGCTTCTGTGGAAGTGATTACTCTGTGCCCGTCGTAGTTGAAGGCATCCGGTGTGATGGGTGCAGATCCCGTAGCGATGACTATTTTGCCGGCCTGGACCTCTTTCTCGCCACCCTCATCCTTTACTACCAAGGTGTGG
>JBFKOL010000175.1:0-8458 GCA_041628815.1 Saprospiraceae bacterium
AGAAAGCAGATATGGGAATCGTGATAACGGCAAGTCACAATCCCCCAAGTTATAATGGATTCAAACTTAAATCTTCATATGGTGGCCCGACGATTCCCAGCGAAATAGAAGAAGTGGAGTCTATCATTCCGGACACAGTCCTGGGCCATTTGAAACCATTTGAAGAGTTTGTAGCAGGGGGCATGATCGAATTCATTGACCTCGAACAACTATACATCGATCATGTAGAGGACAACTTTGACCTCAATGCCATCCGCAAAAACGTGAGACTGGCTTATGACGCCATGTATGGCGCAGGGCAAAATGTCATACGGCGTCTTTTTCCCAAAGCAAAACTCTTTCACTGTGAATACAACCCAGGATTCAACGGCAGGGCTCCGGAACCCATCTTAAGAAACCTACCTGAGATATCAGAGTTCCTCGCTTCAAGCGATTCCTACAACCTGGGGCTGGCAAATGATGGTGACGCTGACAGAATTGGTTTGTTTGACGAAAACGGCAAATTCGTGGATTCACATCACATCCTTTTACTGCTCCTGGTCTATATGTTCAAGCATAAAAAAATGCAGGGAAAAGTTATCGTCACTTTTTCGGTCACCGATAAAATGACTAAACTGGCTTCTCACTACGGACTGGATATAGAAGTAACCAAAATTGGTTTTAAGTACATAGCTGAAATCATGCAAAAACAGGATGTCCTTGTCGGCGGTGAAGAATCAGGTGGACTGGCAGTGAAGGGGCACATTTCTGAGAGAGACGGTGTCTGGATTGGACTGGTTATCATGGAATTTATGGCAAAAACCGGTAAATCACTGAATGAGCTGATTCAAGATATCTACAAAATCGTGGGGCCATTTGCCTACAGCAGGGACGATCTCCACCTTAAAGAGGAGAAGAAACAAACCATTATTCAACATTGCAAATCGGGCAACCTGGAAACAATAGGAGATATGAAAGTGGAGCGCTCAGAAGATATCGATGGATTCAAATATTATCTCCCCGGGGATAAGTGGGTAATGATAAGACCATCGGGAACTGAACCCGTCCTAAGGGTATATGCGCAGGCCCCTGATATGGACCAGGTAAAAAACTTACTCAAGAAAACACATGCCACACTGAATGCACTTTGATCCTTCTGCTGTATCATCTCATTTTGTAAGCCCTATGGCTCTTCCTTCCCGGATGGTTGCACCGTTGGGAGCAATGGCATGTAAAACGAGCAGGTAAATACCTTCTGGAATGGTTTCACCTGAACCGGCCCTCCCATCCCAAACAAACGAGCCGGTAGTGCCGAGAGATGTTATGCCAGTTAAGTCAGCTATCCATCGGCCATGTGCATCGTATATTTCAACATAACCGGTGAAATCCGGCCTGGGTAAGGCATAATCAATAGTCATGCGGTCTCTATAGCCGTCTCCATCCGGAGAAAAAACACGCTGCTGCGTTTCAAAAAAAACACCCTTCAATCCTTCGAGGACGACCACCGAATTGGGCAGTGTAGGTGTTCCAAACCCTGAAACTTCCGAGGCAGACGTCCAATTGTCGCGATCCCTGGATGACACATTGAGCGAAATTCTTTCCAGGCTCACACCTTTGGGATTCATCAGTGCGGGGTGGTGCATATCTTCATCGTAATCCATGGCATCCAATTCAACGCTATCCCAATACAGTGATACATTTCCCCGGTCTACATTGAAAGCCGGTAAGGGATTGAATACTAAAAAACGATCCTTTATCCTTGGAAAGTGGCGGCGGATTGCCGAAGTATCGGAAGTAATAACAAATATTTCTCCAGGCCCAATGATCCAGTATTCATCGATCGTGACGCCCTGATTGTTTTGATGATTGCGTATCATCAGTCCTTCCATTAGCACATGAGCCGGGCTTCTATTGACCACTTCGATATAATCACTTAATCCATCAGAAGGATTAAATAAAACTTCGTTAATCATTATCTCGGCCTGGACTGGATAAGAAGGTACAATGAGACTCAATGACGTGTCTATCGCATTGTTGTAAATATCTCTGATTCGGTTCAACACTACCTGGATCCTCTGACCAGATTCCCATTCTTTCGCCGGAAACAAATACAATTTCGATCTGCAAGAGTCATAATAAAGAGATTCCAGGTCATATCCATGGGTCAATAAGATCTGGTCTGCTGCCGGCAACATGATAAATTCGTCAAATTCAATTTCCACCCTGTCCCTATAGGTATGTACATCTCGTATACCTGGCGATCTCGTGTCTGGTTTCAAAGCCTCCATTGTCAAATCATCAAAATAAAACTTACCAGCCCTGGTCTTTGTATATCGGCAAAAAATGCCAAACCAGGCCAGCGATTGAGTTACATCCATTGAGCTCGTATCGAAGCCAGGGATGAATAATCGCTTCCCTTGACAATCTATCATCACTTCCCAAAATGAAGGTGCTACAAATTGCACTTTCAGTCTGAAAGTGGGCTTGATGCCCAATACCGGATATCGCAATACCTCCAAGACCTCTTGTTTACCCCCTTTCACTTGTATGAGCTGCAGCATATCTCTATCTCTAGGTTCTCCAAGTTCTAAGAAAATCGCATTTGCATTTGGATTAAGCGGTTCCTCGGTCCACAGGTA
This sequence comes from Saprospiraceae bacterium, assembly GCA_041628815.1. GTDB lineage: Bacteria > Bacteroidota > Bacteroidia > Chitinophagales > Saprospiraceae > JBFKOL01. The sequence goes on from JBFKOL010000175.1 coordinate 2,619, forward strand.
AAACCTGATCATATTGGAGCTGGATGGATTAAAGTCAAGGCTTATCCAAAGTTCGACAGAAAATGCCGGTAAGGGCTCAAAGGGCAAGTAGAGTTCTGATGTACCATTTTCGTTGCGATTGATTTTGAGGCGCCCGTCCTCTATAAAAAAATGGTCTACATCACCTGCCCATGGAAGGACAGTTGCCCAATCTGGGCTTTCAAATTCCGCCCTATACTGGCCGTGAAGCACAAAACAGTTTGTTAATGATAAAAAGAAGACCCAAATTTGTTTTTTCATACCCGCTTGTCCTTTAAATGTAAGGAGATCCGGTAATAAATCAATAATTCATGAAAACTGCAATTGTAGGTGTTACAGGCCTGGTAGGCCAGGTCATGCTTGATGTACTTAAGGAAAGCCGGTTGCCGGTGGACGAATTGATTCCCATTGCTTCATCCAAATCGGTGGGTCGCAAGATAAATTTCAAAGGCAGGTCATACCAGGTCAAGTCACTCGAAGAAGGAGTATCTGCAAAACCGGATATTGCACTGTTTTCTGCCGGGGCATCGGTATCCAAAGAATGGGCTCCTCGTTTTGCCGCAAATGGTACATACGTTATCGATAATTCTTCTGCATGGCGTATGGAAAAGCACATTCCGTTGGTAGTGCCGGAAGTAAATGCACATGTCCTGGATACCAATGACCATATCATAGCCAACCCCAATTGCAGTACCATTCAGCTGGTGGTGGCTCTAAAGCCACTACACAGCGAATACGGTATCAAAAGGCTTGTTATCTCGACATACCAGTCATTTACCGGCACTGGGGTAAAAGCAGTAAAACAATACGAGGCAGAAAGAGACGGTCGCAGCCTGAATGGTGAGGCAGCTTACCCACATCCCATTTTTGAAAATTGTCTTCCCCATTGCGATATCTTCTTTGAAAATGGTTATACGAAGGAAGAAATGAAACTTGTCAATGAGACCAGAAAAATACTGGATGATCCAGCCATAGCCATCACTGCAACCGCGGTGCGTGTTCCCGTCCAGGGTGGACATTCTGAGTCTGTCAACATAGAGCTGAAAAAAGATTTTGTTTTACATGATCTCATTGATGTACTTCACAAAAGTCCTGGACTCGTCGTCATGAATGATCATACACAGAACGAATATCCCATGCCATTGCTGGCCAAAAACCAAAATGAAGTATTTGTCGGCCGGATTCGCAGGGATGAGTCCATTCCTAATGCCATTAACTGCTGGATTGTAGCGGACAATCTGAGAAAGGGCGCAGCTACCAATGCGATCCAAATTGCAGAATACCTAATAAAAAGCGAAATTGTAGGAACTAAGAGAACGACTGCAGGATAAGAACAAGACTCTTATCCAATGACTACTAGTGTATTATTGAATAAAATCGACGAAGCGAATGAAAACGAAGATTGTACTTTGGGGTCACGATGAGAAAGATGAAAAGGTACTTATCGCAATTGAACTACTCGAAGACAAAAACAAGGTAAGGGTAATTACATTCCCTGAAAACGTTGCTACAGAAGAATTCTACAATCAAATGATGAATTTGTGGCGTGAAGGTCAACCTGTTCCATTCCCCGATGGACATGGCGAGATAGAGCGTCCGTTGTCAATGACTGACAACCTTCTTCCCGATACCCTTAAGACCTCAAGAAGCGACATTCTGGCAAGAGCCAAGACGGAATGGCACTTTGTTGTCCTTTCTGCCAAACTCTACAACTCTTATAGAGATGAATTGGAAGATTTTAAGCTCCGCATCAGCGAGCTTAACAGCTTCAATTCGGCCATTTGGGAAGAAATGAAAACTTTTTGGTCCAAGGTGCAACATCAGGTCCGTGAGAAAAATTTGTTCAAAGAACATGCGAATGACCTGCGTCAAAAAACCAATGCGCTTTTCGATGATTTAAAGACCCTGAAGAAGGCCTTGGACGAAGAATTTGAAAAACGGAGCAAAGAAAATTTAGAAGACTTTCTCAATAAGCTCGGCGACATTGAAGATAGAATCGAAAAAGGATTGGGACTGCAACCCATCTTCAATGAACTCAAAAACATACAAAGAAAGTTTAGGGATACCAGCTTCACCCGCAAAGACAGAAGCGAAGTCTGGAAACGCCTGGATGGTGCCTTTAAACTGGTTAAAGAAAAGAAATTTGGCAAAAAACAAGGTGACAGCTCCGCACTAACGAGAATCAACAGGCGTTACCAGGGATTGCTTTCGGCCATATCTAAAATGGAGTCTTCGATCAACCGGGATAAGAAAGAAAAATCGTTCCAGGAAAAGCGTATTGAAAGCACAGGTGGCCAACTCGAACTTCAGATCCGTCAAGCCAAACTAGCCATGATCGACGAAAGGATCTCCTCCAAAGAGCAGAAGCTGGATGAAATGGTCAAGACAAAAGAAGAACTCGAGAAAAAAATGGCGATTGAGAAGAAAAAGGAAGAAAAACGCAAGAGCAAAGAACAGCAGGAAGAGGTACAAGTCAAAGAGGCCACCGCACCCGTCCCTCAGGTTGCTTCAAGCAGTGAAAAAGAATCGGAAGAAGGAAACAGTGAAGACGGTACAACCACCTCTGAAAGTCCAGAATCCAGTGATGGTAAAAAAACTGGCCCTTCCACAGAAGAAGAATGAATCAAAAGCCTATTGCTACACGTATGGTGAAACGCGTTTTATCATCTTTCAAAATCTCCAGATAATACAAACCGGGAGGTAGTTCATCTACCGCAAGAATTTGCTCGTTATTATCTCTCAAATCTTTTGAAGTCACTACCTTGACAGTATGACCAAGAGGAGACCTAAGTAGAATTCGCTGAAGGGTCCCTTTCTCGTGATTCCAGCTGATTGTGAAGTAGTCCCCAGCTGGATTAGGGAATACGCGAACAGCATCGGTGTTATCAATCAATTCGACTGGTGTTGTCTGATCCTGACCAACGTTCAACAGCGTATTCGATTTAACACAATATTGCTCCGTCGTGTCCAGGATAGCGCAGGTCTTTGTTTCTAAGACATGCATGTCCATGATCTCGAGATCATCAATGAACCAGCCAGGGGTAGGAATGTTTTCGTCAAACTTATCCATAATGTATCTCAACCTCAAATCAATGGTCTCACCAGCCAACGCACTCAAATCAAGAATAACTTCACTCCAGTCTTCTTTTCCCGTATAAGCATCAATCTCTTCTTCATAAAGAAAATCACGGGTGATCCTGTCGTTGTAAGGGCCATTGAGAAACCAGGCAAGAGGGACTGCAGTCCATGTAGACCCCTGATCTTGGGAAATTTCGACTACACCCCCATCAATACCTCTTTGAATATCATAGGTGTGCCAAAATCGCAACCCTGGTCTGACAGGCGACAGTTCTACATCTGTGAGGACCAAGTAGGCTTCCCCTGAAAGGGTATCACCGGGTACGTTTATTGAAAATATGCCATTTTGCTTCTTTGCCGTGTTAGGCCTCCAACCTTCAACTTCTGACGATGATTCCATTCTTTGAAACTGCAAGGCACCCTCAAAATCATCGAGGAATATTTCTTTCGATTCACTCCTGTCGGGCAGGATCAACTTATATTGTATTTCCATCGACTCACTGCCCGGGAGATTGTCAACCTGAAATGTCACATGACCGTCCCGCACCTCAAACGCCTGTGTTGCCGATGCTTCTTCCACACGTGTACCTATTGGCAATTCATCTGTTAAAACCAAGTCCTCAAGATCATCAGCCTTCCCATTGAAAAGAGAAAGAACTACGCGAATGGTGTCACCAGCATCTGCAGACGCAGCCACCTCCTTATTCAAAAGAATGGCATTGGAACATTCTGGAGGGATGAGAAAACCATTGGTGTTGTCCATACGGTCATCAGGGTCACCACCGGTCGCATCCGTTCCCATTCCTCGCCTTGCAAACACTTCCCAAATCATACATCGGTTGGCACCCGCATTGAGCATTTCATCGGCCATCAAGATGGCATCCCTGGATTCGAGAATCCCGGGGTTACAGGATTGAATTTTCATACCGTCAAATACGAGTTGCACGCATTTTACATTGCCAGATCCCGCAATACTCCAGGAAGGGTCGAAACCATCTCTTTCAATGAACTTCCAATACAAATCCCATAGAGCTGCCGACCATATTTCTCCGACAGCATGGGGGCTTGTTGTCCTCCGGATATGGGTATGAAGCTGTGGATTGATGGCCATATCCGTTGAATAAGGATACCTTCGGATTCCGGTGCCATTCCCATTTGGATTCACCAGGTAGGTTCCTATAGGACGCCTTTGATTTCCAATATCGTCGGGCTTGGTAGTCAATACAAGGGCGAGGAAGTCAGACCAGCCCTCGCCTACCTGCTCATCGTTTGTAAGACATGAGGACGACATCGGGCCACCTGTAAGCCTGTTTGATATACCGTGAGCATATTCATGGATGACGACACCATTGTCGAAGGATGATGACAATACGCTGACGGGATCCAGTGTTACGGCTATCTCAGAACCTTGTTCCATAGCCGCTTTGATCACGTCGCAATCTTCTTTGGAAATTAATACCGCAGGAATTGATACTTGCTGGGCATTATCAGGAGCTCCCATGTTGATGATACCCTGCCCGGCTACGTTGTTGCAAACAATGCATGCCATTGCACCTGCATTTTCTGCCCTTTCAACTTTGTCTATAAAAAAGCATTCTCCCCGATCAACAAGAGCAATGTTGCCTTCGATTGCCGCCACATTGACCAAATCAGTGCAAGCATCCGTTGCAATGCTATCGGCATCATCTACCAGAACAAGCCTTCCAGGCAAAGATTCCTCTATTCTGGGACCGAACTCAGCCGTGCCTACGTCCAGCCTTCCAGCCAATTCTTCTGGTGAATCTATGGACAAGCTATTAGACCCCGTCAACCATGGGTACATAGACATTACAGGGCGAACCCCATCACTTGGTGTAAAAAACGAAGCATTATTCGTGTCATTTCCATCAAGTGTATTCGCGATGAGATAATCTTCTCCGGCCCCGCCCTTGTCATAGTTGTTGGCCTGAAAATTTCCGTTGACTTCATCAAACCCGAACCGATAAGCCCAATCATGAATCAGGTTGCTCCAATAAAAAAGATTCGTCACATCTGCATGAAGGTTTTCCACGCTAGTACCACTTTTGTCATGGGCAAAAATAAATGCCAGCTCCTCGCCCCCGTCGGGTTCATCTCCGCTGCTTTGATTGTCCGCGTTGTCGTCCTGGAAGGCATGTACATTGTTCCCTCTTGTAATGGTGTATTCCGGCCCGGGGATACCATCGACATCGTGCCAACCAAAAGGTGAGGCCACAGTATCGCTGGCGTTACGGACAATTTCCTGATCTCCCTGCAATGGGTTTTCAAGGGGGTAGGGATAAACCAGGTACGAGCTGCCATCCGTCAAAAAATCGAAATTGGAAAGGTTAAACTCAGTATTTGAGCTAATTTCCCTATGGGACAATTGTCCATCAGGTCCGTCAAACCGACAATACAACGTTTGATTCGACGTCTTGAGAATGCGTCCGTCAGCGACTGCCACCAGCACTACCCAACGATCCGGACTGCTTTTGTCTGCCAAATTCAACTGCCATGCGGCCTCCATTTGGTAAGTGGTCTCCGGAAACCATACCTTTTGGACATAGGAAAGACTTTCATTGGTCGCCACGACGCGTTCCAAGGGATCTTCAAACATGGTAAGGGCGGCAGTCTGCGACACGTTCTTCTTGGAACAATGCCGATCGTTCGTGGTGTTACCGCCATGGGGCAATCGAAGTGGTAAAGCTTGAAAAAAGTCGGGAAAGTGTTGCACAGAAGCATGCCAC
>JBFKOL010000176.1:0-8425 GCA_041628815.1 Saprospiraceae bacterium
CACAAGCCTCACTTCTTGAATTCCTGTTGATCTCCTCAATTCCGTAAGGTGCTTATCTTTAAAAGGATAAGGCTCTGAACTCTAGAGTAACATTTCAGGCCGAAGTTGCCTTATCTCTTCGATTGAAGTCTCAGGATAACGTGTTCGATCCCCAAAAAGATTATCCAATCCCAAATGTTTCATGATATCATGGATATAGGTATCACTACCGACTGTCATAAGAGGACGGTACCAAATGAGATAAACAACCTTACGGCCTCTTTCTGAGATGCGATGATCGAAAAGCCTCTCCTGCTCCTTAATTATGTGAGCTGCCTTCTTCTCGCTACCCAATAAGGACCCCATTTCCCGGATCATTCTATGGGCAGCATCCAAATTGGGTACATCACTGACCCATACTGGGCAAAACCTCCGTATTTCTTCGACGTCTTTCTTCTGGTTTTCTTCTTTGTTGGCAAATACAATGTCCGGCTTCAGTTCTTTCAACTTATCTACATGAATATTCTTTGTGCCACCAATCCTTGGGATATCGGCGACGTGTTTCTCAGGATGGGTACAAAACTTGGTTCGACCCACTATCCGTTCAACGGGACACAGATCAAAAATCAGTTCGGTAATCGAAGGTACCAGCGAGACGATCCTCCTTGGTGATGAAGGAAGTACAAAAGCATTACCCAACTGGTCGGTGGTGGCGATTGACAAAATGGTATGATTGTTTCTTCTTAATAGTTTACTGTGTCAAAAAAAAACAAAAATGTTTTGTTCTTAACAAATCTGCTCGACCGATTTATACAACCTGTCGCAGGTCTTAAAAAGCCATCGTATGATTTTCGTATAAATCGCTTTTTTCTTCACGTTTGACGATATTCATGAACGTACGATCAATCATTGAAAAATCTCTCTAATCGACAAAAACCACCGATTAAACCTGGCTTGGCAACAACTGCTCTACATACTCGGCAATAGCCAGTGCCGAGGTAAGACCCGGTGATTCGATACCGATGCAATTGACCAGGCCGGGGAATCCTCGATCCTTTTCGTGGACTATGATGAAATCGCGTACAGGTTCTCCCGGACCCTGAACTTTAGGGCGAATGCCTGCGATATCCGGTGTGAGATCGTCAGGCTCGAGAAATGGGAGAAAAGCCATGGCCGAATGATAAAATTGTAGGGCGTTAGCGGCATCTACGGCATAATCGTATTTTCTTTCCGGAAGATAAAAAGCACTGGGTCCCAGCTTCAGTGAACCTCCCAGGTCTATGGTTGCGTGAATGCCTAATCCGACGAGCTTCCTGCCGGGTACGGGATAAATCAATCTGCTGACCAACTTGTCCTTTGGTGGATTTACCCGGAAATATTCACCCTTGCAAAAATGAATTTGATAAAGACTATCTCTGATTCCTGCCATATGGGCAATCAAATCTGACTCCAGGCCTGCACAGTTGATTAAATTTTTGGTGGTGAACGAAAACCTGTCACCAGTTGTATCAGCAAGCTCAAGGCGATATCCAATTCTTATCGGTTCAATCTGGATGACTTCGGTACCAAAGACGATTTCAGTACCATTAGAAATGGCGCGGTTGTACAACCATTTCATCAGCCCATGACTGTCCACGATGCCGGTTGATGGTGAGAACAATGCTCGAGTAGTCCTTACATTGGGTTCAATTGCTTCTACTTCTTCCCTGTCGAGCAAAACCAAGTCATCTACACCGTTCTCATTACCCTTAGCACGCAATGCTTCGAGTTCTTTTTCCTCTTCCGGGGTATTCGCTACAATGAGCTTTCCGCATTTGCGATAATCAATGGATTCGCTCTCGCACAGCCGGTATAACAATTCCCGGCCTCTCACACACATCCGTGCTTTTAAAGAACCTCGGGGATAATAAATCCCTGAATGGATTACTTCGCTGTTGCGGCTGCTGACTTCCTGTCCATATTGGAGATGCTTCTCAATGATAAAGACGTCTTGGTTGCTTTCTGACAGCCTGGCGGCAATGGCAAGTCCTACAACCCCTGCCCCTATAATGGTGTATTGTGCATCAGCCATGAATCATCATGTAGTACTACTTATTTGCAGTTCTATCAAAGACCATTTTGAGGTAGTCATCGACGTTGTGGAATTTGAAATCAGGATATTCAGACAAGAACTTAGTGGATAACAATCCTCCAGTTAAGGGACGGTCAGCTGCCTGGTTGAGTTCCTTGGTACTCACCGGGGTAATACTTGCCTTGGCATAGGGAAAGTAGCTGATCACCTTGGCGGCCAGCTGGCAACGGTTCATAAAATCAGTGCTGGCCACATTGTAGATTCCTGATTTGCCATCGCGGATAAGGATCCATGCCACCCTTGCAATATCAAAAGCATTGATGGGAGTGGCATATTGGTCATAAGGCAGCCTCATATTCCATTCCCGGTCTCGGGCAATATCGTTGATTATCCGTGCGATGAAGTTCTTTCCCCTGATCTCGTCGCCATATACGTTTGTGATGCGCAGGATAAGCGCATCTTTCAAATTCTCTTTTATCTCCTTTTCGGCAGCCACCTTGTGACGTGCATAAATGCTCAACGGGTTGATCTTCGCCTCTTCGGTATAGGGGCCGTCTCTTCCGTCAAAAACATAATCGGTAGATGTATATACGAGTTTGGCGTTGAGTTCCCTGCAGACGCTTACCACATTGATCGCCGATTGAACGGTTTTCTGATAGCTTTCTTTTTCGTTCTTTTCGCAATAATCTACATTGGTAAGCGCCCCACAATGCACAACGATATCGGGCCCGAAAGCCTTGACATCGTAATTCTCAGGATCATCGAGATCACAAGAGTTGTAATACACCGTCTCATCCGTCGAAAATGCCAAATGTGTGGCCACTACCTGGGCTCCTTGTTTCTTGAAATGACGAAAACAATTGCCTCCCACGAGTCCGGAGCCTCCAATGATCAATACCTTCATATGTTGTCGTTTAAGTTCGTTTTATTCACAAACAATGGACCCCAACGCTTAATTTCAAATGAGTGTAAACAAAAGCTTTTCGGCAAGCATTTATATCCTTTCATTTTCTAAGTAACCAGCGCTGACCATGTCATAATTCAAGGTTCAAAGTCAGGTAAATCCCTGTCTTTATCCGAAAGTACGGGATTGCTCGTCGGCCATTCGATACCAAAGAATGGATCGTTCCATCTTATACCTCTTTCCTTGCCGGGTGTATAGAAATTGGACACCTGGTAGGAAAGATGACAATCTTCTTCAAGGGTCAAAATGCCATGAGCGAATCCCTCCGGGACATAGATCATCTTATGGTTGGCATCGGTCAGTTCAACCACGATGTGCTGACCGAATGTATCCGATCCTTTTCTCAGATCGATGATAACATCCAGTATTTTGCCCTTGATGCATCTGACCAGCTTGGCTTCTTCCGCTCCCTCTACCTGGTAGTGCATCCCTCTAAGCGTATGTCTCGGGAACGAGATGGAGAGGTTGGTCTGCACCATATTGGTTTTTAGTCCGTGTTCCTCAAATTCGCGAGCGCAAAAAGTACGTGCAAACAAGCCGCGATGGTCCTTGAATGGTTTTAGCTCGATAATAAATGCACCTTCCAGTTTGGTCGGGTGAAAGATCATGCGACGAGCTCTTTGGTCAGCAAATGCATGGTCTTTTTCAACGAGCGTAGCCTGACATACTGGTCTCCTTCAAAGTCCTCACGGCTGAAACCGTGACGAATATATTGATCGTACAATTCCTGCATACCTGACCGCAGATCATATTCAAGCTTGAATTCCGGGAGTTGGGTATAGAGCAAATCAAAATTCACCCGGTAGTTCCTCGGATCGGTTCCGACTTCTCCGGTATAGACGATGTTTGCCTCGGGCACCAGCTCCCGGACGATATCGGCTACATCCCGCACCTGGTAATTTTCATCGTTAGCGCCGATGTTGATGGCCATGTTGTGGATTTTCTCCCGGGGAGCATGGAGGAATGCGACAAAGGCCCTTGCTATGTCCTTACAATGTACCAAGGGGCGCCAGGGTGTGCCGTCGCTCATGATCCGGATATCTCCGTAAGCCAGCGCAGAACCGAGCAGGTTGTTGGCTACAAGGTCTATCCGCAGATTGGGAGAATAACCGTATGCCGTGGCGTTGCGCAGGTAGGCCGGTGTAAAGGAATCGTCGGCCATGGCACCCACGGCTTGCTCTGTCTCTATTTTTGAAAAGGCATAAGGTGTGATCGGGTTTAGTTTGGCCGTCTCATTGAGGTCCAGCGACTCTCCCTTCCCATAGGTCGAACAGCTGCTCGAAAAAAGGTACCTGCTCACACCTGCTTTTTTAGCCAACCTCGCCAGCCTGATGGATCCGACCCGGTTGACGCTGTACGTCAGCTTGGGGTTGATGTTACCCATCGGATCATTGGATATTGCGGCAAGCTGCATCACGCAGTCCTGACCTTCGAGATCTTCTAAGGAAATATCACGTATGTCCTTGATCAGTTCGCGATCCGCCCTCGGCAAAGGGTCCCACTCACAACCCGCAAAAAGGGTCAGATCACAGCCAGTCACAAAGTGTCCTTCATCCTGAAGCAACTTTACGAGGTGAGCACCAATGTATCCTTTATGTCCTGTTACAAATACGTTCATTATTCTGATTTTTTTATGTCCATATTTTCCATTTGGGATTCTTCTTCCACATAGCCTCCAACTCATTCTTATCCCTGAGTGTATCCATACATTTCCAGAATCCCGTATGCTTATAGGCTATCAACTCGCGATCCCTCGCCAGGTCTTCTAATGGCTGGCTTTCCCACATTACATCATCTGCATCGTCCTTCAAGTATTTGAACACATCCGCTTTCAACACAAAATACCCGCCATTGATCCAGGTACCCTCATCTTTTGGTTTCTCTACAAACTCGCGTACCACGTCATGCTGGTCAAGGTCCATGATGCCAAACCTCGATCCCGACTGTATGGCCGTCATCGTGCAGATCTTGTCATTTTTCCTGTGGTAGGCGATCAACTTGCTCAGGTCCACATCGGCCACCCCGTCGCCATACGTAAGCATGAAGTCATCCTTGCCTATATATCTCTCTACCCTTTTCAGTCTTCCTGCCGTGAGCGTGTCCAGCCCGGTATCCACAAGGGTCACCTTGAAATGTTCCGTATTGGAGGTATGCACCTCCACACTGTTGTCCTTAAGATCAATGGTCAGATCGGAGTTGTACATAAAGTAGTTTAGAAAATAGTTCTTGATGATGTGTCCTTTGTATCCAAGACAGATGATAAATTCATTCAAGCCCTGCGCAGTATATATTTTCAGGATGTGCCAGAGAATAGGGTATCCGCCGATTTCTATCATCGGTTTGGGTTTCAAAAAGGATTCTTCTGATATCCTTGTGCCTTTTCCTCCTGCAAAAATGACGGTTTTCATAAATGTTATTTACGTCAATCGGGTTGATTCCAATTCGCTGAACTTTTTCTTTCTCTTGATAAAAACGTCGAAAACGAGGCTTCCCTTGTACCATCCTGACACATTTGAGTGATTTACATAGCTGCGAGCCATTTTTCGGCTTTTAAGCCATTTTCTGAGGTAAAACAGAAACTGAAAATCCGCCGCCACAATCGCTCTTAATTCCGTCATGTTCCCGGCCAGTAAAGCCCTGACGGCGGCCACCAAGTCCAAAAGCAGTCTTGCCGGAAGAATGGTAAACAGTTGACGTACCCGGAGATTTTTGAGCATCATCACGAGGTTGTTCCGGTAGTTGTGAAAGATCTTGGTGAAACTGCCATAGGTTATCACACTGCCTCCAACGTGATAAACCACAGCCTCTGGTATGACAAGAATTTTATAACCTGCATTCTTGATACGCCAGCAAAAATCAATCTCTTCCATATGGGCATAGAAATCGTTGTCCAATCCACCCAGGCGGTGATACAACTCAGACCTTACCAGCATACATGCTCCGGTAGCCCAGAAAATCTCCGTTGTATCATCGTATTGACCGAGGTCTTCTTCCAAATGGTGAAAGATGCGCCCGCGGCAAAAGGTATAACCAAACCGGTCGATGAACCCTCCGGATGCGCCTGCATAGTCAAAGAGCCCGGGATCCGGCTCATGGAGGATCTTGGGCTGGCAGGCACCGACACTGTCATCGCTCTCCATATGTCGCATCAATGGCTCTAACCAACCGGGTTGTACGCGCACGTCCGAGTTGATCAGCACGTAATACTCCGCACGTATATAGGGAAGGGAGGATTCGTAGCCATTCGTAAAACCCCGGTTTTCATAGATACGGAATACCTCCACACCGGGAAAAGAAGATCGCACAAAGTCCACCGAATCATCGACAGATGCATTGTCCACGTAAACTACGGTGAAGTCATCATATGCCGTGTCGACAACAGAAGGTAAAAACGCTTTCAGGTATTCAACGCTGTTGTATCCCAAAACGACAACCGCGACCTTTTTGCACTGGATAATGCTGTTCTCAACCATTTGGGCCAGCAACTTACATATTATTAAAATATATATCTAATGTAAGTTCAAATAATTGGATTTATTCTTTCTGGTAGAAGGAACATCTTGGTTTTAGTTGCAATTAGATCGCCAATACGGTGAGTCCGATGAAAGTGGATGAATATGTACTGATGTAAAAAATAATTGTCTCAAACTGTTTAATACTATTTCACATACTCCTCCGATACTGGCCTCCCACTTCGAAGAGCGCCTGGGTAATCTGGCCAAGAGAGCATGTTTTGGTGACTTCCATCAGAGCTTCGAAGACATTGGCGCCTTCAAGAGCTGTTTTCTTGAGTCGCCGGAGGGCTGCGGACCCATCGCCGGCCTGCAGCTTGTGGAGAGCCTCTACGTTACGGATTTGTACATCTTTTTCTTCTTTTGTGGCGCGAATCACTTCACGCGGCAGAATGGTTGGCGAACCTTCCGATGAAAGAAAGGAGTTGACGCCGATGATAGGGAGCTCACCTGTGTGTTTCAGTGTCTCGTAATACAGGCTTTCTTCCTGTATCTTGCTACGCTGGTACATCGTTTCCATGGCTCCGAGGACTCCGCCGCGCTCGTTGATGCGCTGGAATTCCAGGAGAACGGCCTCTTCGACAAGGTCGGTGAGTTCCTCGATGATGAATGCGCCCTGGAGCGGATTTTCATTATGGGTCATCCCGAGCTCCTTGTTGATGATAAGCTGGATGGCTACGGCGCGACGCACGCTTTCCTCGGTGGGCGTTGTAATGGCCTCGTCGTAAGCATTGGTATGCAGCGAATTGCAGTTGTCGTAGATCGCATAGAGCGCCTGCAGTGTGGTACGGATATCGTTGAAGGCTATTTCCTGGGCATGAAGCGACCTTCCCGATGTCTGGATGTGGTATTTAAGTTTTTGTGAGCGCTCATTGGCCCCATACCGGTATTTCATCGCCTTGGCCCAGATGCGTCTCGCGACCCTGCCGATTACCGCATATTCCGGATCAAGTCCGTTGGAGAAGAAAAACGACAGGTTGGGTGCAAAATCATCGATGTCCATGCCCCGTGACAGGTAATATTCGACATAGGTAAAACCATTGGACAGCGTAAAGGCCAGTTGCGAGATAGGATTGGCACCGGCCTCGGCAATATGGTAGCCGGATATCGATACCGAATAGAAGTTTCTGACGCCGTGATCGATAAAATACGCCTGCATATCACCCATCAGGCTCAATGAAAACTCTGTCGAGAAGATACAAGTATTCTGTGCCTGATCTTCTTTAAGGATGTCTGCCTGTACCGTACCGCGGACGGCTCGAAACGCCTTTGTTTTCAATTCGTTATAAAGGCTCGGCTCAAGTACTTCATCACCTGTCAGGCCCAACAGGAGGAGGCCGAGCCGGTTGTTGCCTTCGGGAATATCTCCTTCGTAACTGGGTCTGGGCAAGCCCCTGTCATCGTATTTCTTTACCAGGGCTTCGTCCACCTTAGCCTCCAATCCGTTTTCCACAATGTATTTTTCGCACTGCTGGTCGATTGCCGCGTTCATAAAGAAGGCACATATGGTGGCCGCGGGGCCGTTGATGGTCATAGATACCGATGTCTTCGGGTCGCAGAGGTCAAATCCCGAATACAACTTTTTTGCATCGTCAAGCGTGGCAATGTTCACGCCGCTGTTGCCTACCTTGCCATAGACATCCGGTCGCAGTCCCGGGTCGTTTCCATACAAGGTCACAGAGTCAAAGGCGGTGGACAAGCGCTTGGCAGGCATGTCTTTAGAGAGATAGTGAAACCGGCGGTTGGTGCGCTCCGGTCCTCCTTCCCCTGCAAACATACGCGTAGGGTCCTCTCCTTCCCGTTTGAATGGATAGACTCCGGAGGTATATGGAAAAGAACCGGGGACGTTTTCCTGGCGCAACCACCGCAGGACATCTCCCCAGTCGCTGTATTTCGGAA
>JBFKOL010000177.1:0-8421 GCA_041628815.1 Saprospiraceae bacterium
ATCCCGACCAACACCTTGTCAACTTAACAACACCAAACGTCACCATCGATGAATACTAACCTTTTTCCTCTGCTGGTTTCATTTCTTTGCCTGGCTTCTCTTGCTGGACAGCAAAAGGAGCCTCTCGACCTCAACCGCATCTTTCAATCCGGGGAATTCAGACAGGAAAGGTTACCACCACTGCAGTGGATGGATGACGGCGCATCTTACCTCACGCTCGTAGCTGATGCAGAGACCGGTGGACATCACCTGATGAGATATGATGTCGAAAGCGGAGGCGAAACTCTTTTTGTTGATGCAAAAGCATTGATCCCTGAAGGACAGGACGGACCCATCATCATAGAATCTTTTACCTTATCGGAGGACGAAACCAAGGTTTTGTTATTCACCGATTCGAGACGCGTATGGCGCAGCAATACAAAAGGCAATTACTGGGTCTATAATCGAACAACGACCCGTCTATCGAAACTTGGAAAAGACCTTCCTGAATCCTCGTTGATGTTTGCTAAGTTTTCTCCCGATAATCGTTACGTGGCCTACGTCTCAGGATTCAACCTTTTCAGGGAAAACTTCGCGACAGGTGAGACGGTCCAGCTCACGCACGACGGTGATGGAGACATCATCAATGGCACATTTGATTGGGTGTACGAAGAGGAATTCGGATGTCGCGATGGATTCAGGTGGAGTCCTGACGGTAAATTCATCTCCTTCTGGCAGCTGGATGCCTCCCAAACCGGCACCTTTTATATGATCAACAATACAGATTCTATCTATTCGCTACCTATTCCACTGCAATACCCAAAAGTCGGACAAGACCCTTCGTCCTGCAGGGTGGCACTGATCGAAGCCACAGGCAATATTCGATGGATAGAACTACCTGGTGATCCTAAAGCCAACTATATTCCGCGAATGCAATGGATACGCAAGGATCTCCTGCTGATACAACAGATGAACAGGAAGCAGAATCGCTTGGTCTACTGGCATTACAACCCCGATCTTGACGAGGTGAAAAAGGTCTATGAAGAAAAGGAGAAAACCTGGGTTGACATTGATTATCCCGATATTTCATCTGCAGGATGGGGCATGTACGATTTGCCTATTATTGATGGCAGGAAAGTTACGAGAATGACAGAGGGAGATGGCTGGCGGCATACCTACCTCATCGACCTGGATGATGGTACCAAAAAGAGGTTGACGCATGGGGCGTACGATGTAGCCAGTGGCTTTGGCAACGATGGAGAGTACTATTACTTTTCGGCCTCACCTTTCAACAGCACCCAGCGCTACCTCTACAGAGTTCCTCTGGATGGAAGCGGTGACACATTGCGCTTGACCCCTTCCGATTATCCAGGTGTGAACAGGTACAACCTTTCTCCTTCAGCCCAATACGCCATACATACCCATTCCAATGCCGCCAATCCCAGGACCATCCATACCATCCGGGTAAAAGACCATAAAAAAATCCATACGCTGGTAGACAATAGCGAACTGAAGGATGCCTTGACAAAAGTGGAACTTCCAGAAATACGTTTCTTTGAAGTCACGACTGAAGATGGCATCACCATTGATGGAAGGATGATGTTGCCACCAGGATTTTCTCTTGATTCCAAGTACCCTGTACTCTTCCACGTCTATGGCGAACCCTGGGGACAGGTAGCCACCGATGACTGGACAGGGATGTGGTCAAAAATGCTGGCACAGCAGGGATACATCATTGTCGACATGGACAACCGGGGGACGCCGTGTCTTAAAGGGAGCGACTGGAGAAAGAGCATTTACAGGAAGATCGGTATTATCAATTCGCGGGACCAGGCAATGGCTGCCAAAGAAGTCCTGAAATGGGATTTTATCGATGAAGACCGTGTAGCGGTTTGGGGTTGGAGCGGCGGTGGCTCCATGACGCTCAATCTAATGTTCAGGTATCCGGACCAATACCACACCGGCATTTCCGTGGCACCCGTGGGCAACCAATTGTTATACGACAACATTTACCAGGAGAGATATATGGGCTTGCCAGGCGAAAATCTAGAAGACTTTATAGAGGGTTCGCCGGTCACCTATGCCAGGAATCTCAATGGAAACCTTCTGATCATTCACGGTACCGGTGATGACAATGTACACTACCAGAATACGGAAGTGGTTATCAATGAGCTCATCAAGTACAATAGAGATTTTGACATGATGGCCTACCCCAACCGTTCTCATGGCATATGGGAAGGTGAGAATACCACCCTGCACCTGTATTCCCTGATGACGCGTTACCTGCACGAACATGTTCCGCCGGGCCCAGCTACCCTCAACGACAGACCATGACCATGAAAGATGTCATTCGTCTTTTCCCTTTGTGCAGGGTTGGGACCAAAACCTGAAAAAGTGCTAACTTCCGGCTCTTTGCAAAATTGATCAATCACGCTGAGTATGACAGACCCTAGACTTTTCGAAGACCTGCATTCACTTATTGGCCTATTCTATCGATGGGAACAAGAGAAACCGGACGACATTTTCCTCAGGCAGCCCTATGGCCAGGCATGGAAAGAGCTCACCTTTGCACAGGCCGGGCAGGAAGCCCGCCGTATGGCTTCTGCTCTCAGGAGCCTAGGTGTAAAAAAGGGCACACACATCGGTATCATTTCGAAAAACTGTTACCACTGGATCCTGGCGGACCTCGCCATAATGATGTGCGATGCCGTATCCGTCCCGTTTTATGCCAACCTCACGGCAGGACAATTGGAAGAGGTAATGATCAAGAGCGACACGCAGCTTCTCTTCGTAGGCAAACTTGACGAATGGGACAAGAAAAGGGATGGTGTGCCCAACGATGTCGCCATCGTACGGTTTCCCCACTATGAGGGCAATGCCCTGATCAATGACGGCTTTGACTGGGACACCTTGATTGCAGGTCACGAACCGATGACGGGTAATCCAGTACCTGATCTTGAAGACCTCTGGACCATACTCTTTACTTCGGGGACCACCGGGACTCCCAAAGGTGTTATGCATACCCATAAAAATGCGGCGCTCATCGCTCGAAATGAAATATTAAACAACGCCCTTGACACTTTCTCAGCGCCCCGGACGCGTTTGTTCTCTTTCCTGCCTCTCAACCATATAGCGGAAAGAACGGCCATCGAACTGGGGGCCCTGATGTCGGGCGGATCTATATCATTTGCCGAGAGCCTTGACACGTTTGCACACAACCTCCAGGATACGCAGCCTACCTTTTTCTTTGCGGTACCCAGGATCTGGACCAAATTCCAGCTGGGTGTTTTGTCAAAAATGTCGCAAAAGAAGTTGGACCGTCTCCTTTCCATCCCCATAGTCTCGGGGATGGTGAAAAGAAAGATCAGGAAAACACTCGGACTGAGCCAGGCACGGGCCCTGCTGACAGGGGCGTCCATTACACCTGAAAGTCTCAAACAATGGTACCGAAAGCTCAGCTTGAACCTCCGCGAGGTCTACGGGATGACCGAAAACGGTGGTGGCTTTACACTGATGCCCAAGGACCAGCACAAACCCAATACCGTCGGTAGGCCTATGGCCAATTCGGAGGGTAAGATCGATCCGGATACCGGTGAAATTCTCATGAAAATGCCGTGGATGATGAAGGGTTACTACAAGGATCCTGAATTGACCAGCCAGACCTTGCGTGACGGCTGGCTTCATACGGGTGATAAGGGAAAGATGGATGAAGAAGGGTTCATTTCCATCGTCGGCCGGGTCAAAGATGCTTTCAAGACGAGCAAGGGTAAATTCATCGTCCCGACGACCATCGAAGACCACTTCAGCCACAACGATCACATCGAACAAGTATGTGTGGCAGGACTTGGCATCCCTCAACCTGTCGCTCTCGTATGCCTGAGCGATATAGGGCTCAAGGAAGACCGCGAGAAAGTCACCCAGGAGCTGGAAAGCGAATTGAAACGCATCAACTCCCTGTTACACAATCATGAGCGGCTCTCAACAATCGTCATTGCACGCGAACCGTGGTCTGACGCCAATGAGTTGTTGACACCTACGCTTAAAATTCGCCGCGGCGCCATACACGACCGTTATGGACAATATCTCGAAAGATGGCATGAGGACAAAGCCGCCATCATTTGGGAGTGATTCACCAATCATACGAGAAATAATAAATAACACATGAGAGAAGCAGTCATCGTTTCGACCGCAAGAACCCCGATAGGAAAAGCATACAGAGGCGCCTTCAACGACACCTATGCTCCTACCCTGGCGGGATGGGCCATTAGGGCCGCCACGGAAAAAGCAAAAATCGACCCTGTAGAAGTGGAAGACTGTATCATGGGATGTGCCATGCAACAGGGAACACAAAGTCCCAATATAGGCCGCCTTGCCGCCCTTTCCAGCGGCTTACCTGTCACGGTGGCCGGGATGTCCATCGACCGGCAATGCGCCTCAGGACTCATGGCAGTTGCCACCGCTGCCAAACAGATCATAATTGACCAACAGGAAATTGTGGTCGCGGGGGGACTGGAGTCCATATCACTCGTTCAGAATGAGCATATGAACATGCACAAAATGATCGATCGCACCCTCGTCAAAATCCACAAGGACATGTACATGCCGATGCTGCAAACCGCTGAAGTGGTGGCACAACGGTACAAGATTCCACGCTCCAGGCAAGACGAATATGGTTATCAAAGCCAGATGCGGACGGCAGCCGCACAGGAAGCAGGATTGTTCCGCGAAGAGATCATCCAGGTCAGCACCACCAAGGTTGTAAAGGATAAGGTCACCGGCGAAGTAACCAGACAGGACATCACCCTGTCCTCCGATGAGGGAAACCGTCCCGACACTACGCTGGAAGGGCTGGCCGGGCTGCGTTTGGTCAACGAAGGAGGTACTATAACCGCCGGAAACGCAAGCCAGCTATCGGATGGCGCATCGGCCTGTGTCCTGATGAGCGCAGACAAAGCCACACGACTTGGCCTCAAACCATTGGGTGCTTATCGCGGTATGGCCGTTGCCGGCTGCGAACCGGATGAGATGGGCATCGGACCTGTTTTTGCGGTGCCAAAGCTGCTTAAAAAACACGGATTGCGCATCAGCGATATTGGCCTATGGGAACTGAACGAAGCTTTCGCAGTACAGGTTATATACTGCAGGGACCGGCTGGGGATACCTGATGAATTGCTCAACGTGAACGGCGGTTCCATCTCTATCGGCCACCCCTATGGCATGACGGGCTCGCGCTTGGTGGGCCACGCACTCCTTGAGGGAAAAAGACGGAATGCCAAATATGTCGTGGTTACCATGTGTGTCGGTGGAGGAATGGGCGCCGCCGGACTATTCGAGGTATTCTGAACAACAAGGTATGATGACATTAGAGGATGCTATAAAGTCACGATTGAAAGGCACCGGTATGCGGGACACCTTCAAGTTTCCTCCCAACATTAGCAAAATCGTGCAAGGCAGATTGATGGAGTTGCGCGAAGGTACATCGCTCACCATGCGCTACGAAGTCAAAAGCGACTACGACAACCCGATCCATCGAACTTTCGGGGGTGTATATGCCCTTTTCTTTGATGCCACCTTTGGACCGTTTTCAACGATCATTACAGGCTCGATGACTACAAGTCTTGATTTGAACATCACGTTTATCCGGTCGCTTTCGGTAGCCGACGAATACGTCGACATCGAAGCCCGTGTCGTAAGCTTGAGCAAGTCGTTCTTGGTTTTAACCGGTCAAGCCTACAACAAGAATGGGGACGTAGTAGCCACGTGCCAGTCCCGTATGATGATTCTGGATCACACAAGGCATTCCTGATGGCGAGATTGTTTTTCATACGTCACGGTCAGGCTTCTTTTATGAAATCCAACTATGATCAGTTGAGCACCCTGGGGTTCCGACAGGGCCGACTGCTCGGGGAATTCTGGAAACACAAAGGGCTCGACGCGGACATGATTATCAGTGGAGACCTGCAACGTCAGATTCAAACGGCGGAAGCATTTGCTGAAGGGTTTCAATGGAATGGTACCGTCCTGAAAGACCCCGGCTTCAATGAGCACCATGGTCCCAGGATCGTTAGGCCATTCTATCCGGATGTCTTTGTCCTCGACCAGGAAATCGAAGAAGATCAGTTTGACTCGCTTAGAAGAAAATTTTACGGGACCTATTTCAAGCTCGCCATACCTTGGGTAAGAGGCGAACTGGATCCCGACAAAATTGGCCACATCGAACCCTGGCATGCCTTTCGGTCAAGGTTCAAGAACTCACTTTCCAAAATGCTGGGGAATGTCCCTAAAGGCGCCAACATCCTGGTCTTTACATCAGGTGGCCCGGTAGGCGCATCCATTGGTGAAGCCCTCGACCTGGACGACGAAAAGACGATTCAACTCGGTTGGCACGTAAAAAATACATCCATCACCGAATTCCTTTACGGAAATGGGCGAATGAGCCTGGTATCGTTTAACGAAATACCCCATCTCTCCGAAAACGGCTTGATCACTCTTGTATAAGCACTCACCGAATATAGGGTATGTAATATCTTTGCCTTGTCAATCCCGATAGCATGGAGTTCTTGACCAAAGATTACACGGTAATTGCCAACTTGCTTTACCTGTTCGCCGTACTTTCGGCGATCATATTTATCAGGTATTTGATACTATCCGGGGCCTACCACCAACTGATTTACCGGTCGATATCAAAAAAGTGGCCATTTCGCATCATATCCCCCCGTTATCCGAGGTCTCAGCAGAATCGCGAGATCATGTGGTCTGGAATTAGTTCAGTTCTGTTTGGTGCCATCGCGGTGCTGATGATTATGGCATGGCAAAAGGGTTATACTGCCATCTACATGGAGTGGAATGCCTATCCCTTATGGTACATCCCTGTAAGTGTTTTCCTCGCCTTGGCCATCCATGAGACCTATTATTACTGGGTCCACCGTTGGCTCCATCACCCACTCCTCTTCCGCCACATTCACAAGGTCCATCATAACAGCATTTCCACTTCTGTGTGGACATCGTTCTCATTTCACCCCGTTGAATCCATACTCCAGGCCATCATCATTCCTGCCATCGCGCTGGTGATCCCGTTGCACCTTTCTGTCTTCGTATTTCTGCTCCTGTTCATGACCATAACAGCCATCATCAATCATGCCGGTGTAGAGATCTATCCAGCTTCATGGCGCAAAAACCCACTCATGAAATGGTTGATAGGCTCTACACACCACGACATTCACCATCGCAGGTTTACCAAGAACTTCGGACTGTATTTTACGTGTTGGGATCAATGGATGGACACGGAATCCGACGAGTACGCAGAGCGTTTTATGCGCGCCACCACCCTTGAAAAAAACGAATTGCCTCATGCGACCCGTTAAGTCCAATCTACTTCCAGGTGTAAGGTGCCTTCATAGGGAAGTTGTAACCACCTTGCTGATAGCTCCGTATGCAGCTCGCGGATTTTTTCGAGATTTACCTCGTTCAGAAAGTCAGGAAATTCAATGCCTCTGTCTTCAAGGGTCCTGGCCAATACCCTAAGAAAATCCTGCCCGACATGACTATTCCATCTATCGGTCTGTAAGAGATTGACAATGTACTCAGTCACTTGCGCTTCATACGGGAGATTGCGTGAACTCAGGATCCCGGGCTTATCACTTTGAGGTAGTTCATAGTCTCCTATATCAATGCCATTCTCCAACAATCCCAGGAAAGCGCGTTTCAGGCCCAGCACAGACTCCACAGCGTAGTGCGCCAGGTCGTGATCCTCCGTTCCCCGGTGTAATTTCCGCCATGTCACGGAACCGTCAGACCTGGTGTACCTTATAACGGAAGGTTTCTCTTTTTTCTTTATAATTTGTAGGATGCCCATAGGTGACCTTTCCCCGAAAATCCGGTCCAAAGAGAAAAATAAAATTAGTACAATGTCTGTAATCAAAGTAATTGAAATTATGAGCGACTCTTCCAAGAGCTGGGAAGACGCAACAAAAAATGGAATCCAGAAGGCTTCCAAATCGGTAAAAAACATCAAATCAGCTTTTGTGCAAAACCAAAGCGTGACCGTAAAAGACGGTTCCATCGATAAGTACCGCGTTAACCTGAAGCTGACCTTTGAAGTAAAATAAGTCGCTGACGAAACAAGCTGTCTCTCATCGAATCAGGTGCCGCTGCAAGGTCTTCATTGCCCCGGTAAAAGATGCATGAATGGTGTCATCCAGTAAATGACGGTGTCTGTCAATGACGAGCCGGCCTTTCGAAATGGTTCCTATTTTCATGGTGGCATCAGATGCATAAATAATGATGGACCACCATGAGGATGGACTCCTATTGGCGAGAAGGGCGTGGCTGCCGTCCAAAATCAAAGCGTCAAACGCAGCGCCTGCAGATAAGACGCGGCCGTCTTTGAATCCTGCAGCCGTCCTTCCTGTGGATAGGGCACTCATTGCCAGGTGGGAAGCC
>JBFKOL010000178.1:0-8378 GCA_041628815.1 Saprospiraceae bacterium
AACCTGGCTAAAAAAGTGGTCATTGATTTGAAACAATTCGGGTCTGTCCAGCGTGCAAAACTGGGGATTACCATTGCTGATATCAACGCCGAAATCGCGGATGCCAATGCTTTGCCAGCCATCAAAGGAGTGCGCGTACAGGCTGTCAACCTCAACAGTGCAGCCGCACAGTCAGGGTTGCTGAAAGGGGACATATTATACCGCATTGGCCAATCGGAAATTTCATCAAAGGCAGCCTTCTACGAACAAATCAATAAATACCGCCCAGGTGACAAGATAAATATCAGCTACTTCAGAAACGGGAAGATGCGCAATGCAGATGTTACCTTCAGAAATCATCTTAACACGACAGACTACCTCTCTGTCCGCAATGATAAAGTTCTCAAGAATATCGGTATTGAAATAAGGGACTTGAATTCGCTCGAAAAAGAAAGGATGAATGTAGAAGGCGTAATGATTATCAGTGTGTCTAAAGGCAGCCTCATTGATAAGGTTAATATGGAGCCCGGATACATTGTCGAAAAATTCAACGGTCGAATTGTTAAGTCGGCCCACGAATTCATACAACTCTTGAAAAACAGCGATTCAGATGTTGAAATTGAGGGATTTTATGAAAGATACCCAGGTAAATTCCCCTATCGATTCCATCTTGGTGAGACTCCACAAAATCAATAATTCATCTATTTTTAGGATGTGATTAAACCGACATCTGTTATAATCGCGATCGGTGCAATGACATTGCTGTCAATGACAGCCGTTTCGACGTCGATTGCTCAAATGAAGCATGATAGCAAAGTACCGCTGAAAGCTTTTTTTTCCTCCACCGATTATACCAGGTTGACCACTGACCCTATAACCTCTTGGACGAGACCTGTTTCATCAACTCTGAGTTTTAACGCCAAAAAATCAACCGCTTTTTTCTGCGTTATGGAATCAAACCTGCAACAGAGCACGCGTTTACCTCTGTTTTTCCGTTTGGGATCCCTGGATTATGCCAATTA
Organism: Saprospiraceae bacterium; assembly: GCA_041628815.1. Classification (GTDB taxonomy): domain Bacteria; phylum Bacteroidota; class Bacteroidia; order Chitinophagales; family Saprospiraceae; genus JBFKOL01. Next base: position 1,002 of record JBFKOL010000178.1, read on the forward strand.
TTTAGAAGGTAAAAACAATCATGGCCCTATATTACATGACACTTCAAAAAGACACTGATATGAAATCTACTATTTTTTTGCTTCTGCGTTTATCGATTATAGCTGGTGTATTGACCTGGATGACCAGTTGTGGCAGCGATGAAGAAGAAAGGGGGTGCACCGATGTCAGGGCAGAGAACTACAATGCAAATGCTACGATCGATGATGGTTCATGTATTTTCCCGAACGATAAATTTATTGCTTCCTATACGGGATCCTTTGCATGCATCGGCCTTTTTTCAGTGATTAACCAGGATACAGTTGAATTTGAGATCACTCAGCCAGTAGATCCCAATGAAAAATCCAAAGTGACGATTTCATTCGTTGTTACCGGCCTTCCGATTTCACTTGAAGCTACGGTGAACGGAAACAACCTGACCTTCGCTGACATCACCCTTAACAACATACCCTTCGAGGTGTCAGGAGTAATGGTCGATGCGGACATTACATTTTCCGGTGGCGCTTCCATATCGGGAGATCAAATTACCGCCAACCTCATGGTCAGCGCCCTTGCGGCGGGATTAAATCTAGCGGACGACTGTGTACTGACCGGCACCAAGACGTAAGATTAAGGATTCATTTACTGGGTAACAGTTCAGCATCTAAAGCAAGGTAAAAAGGTCATTTATTCCTGGGATACGGCCCACATTGTATCCTTCGGCATAGTCCACACCAATGGAGCGCCCATAAGAAGCCATCTTTGCCATAATAAAACGCATAAACTGCGCTGATGAAATGGGTGTCTGCGGACCCGTCATCCCCTCCTCTTTGTGAAACTGAGAGGAGTAACATCGTATCGATTCCATTTTTTTTTGCTCATAACCGGTCACATCCACGCAGAAATCTGGCTTTAAGTTTCTGTCCTGTATGTAGTGATAAACTGCTTTTGGCCGGTGCGCCACCATACCTTCGGTATTGATCTTTATCAACCCCGAGTAATAGCACGCGTCTGCCTGTAATTTCGCTGATCTTCCGTGATCGGGATGACGGTCCTCCAAGGCATTACACAAGACTATCTTTGGTTTTGACATCCGTATAATGCGTATCAGGTTGATCAGATTTGAACGTGAATACGCGAAGAAGCCATCTTCCATTTCGAGATTGACCCTGAATGCTACGCCCATCAATTCGGCAGCGTCACGGGATTCCTTTAATCTTAATTCCGGAGTGCCGCGAGAACCGAGTTCGCCCCTGGTCATATCAGCAATCCCCACCGAATTGCCCATCGACATCTGTTTAAGCAATGTTGCCGAGCAGCTGAGTTCAATATCGTCAGGATGAACGCCTATGGCCAGAATGTCCACTTCGGTGGGATGTCCAAAAACTTCGATCATTCTTCAGGCAAGTTCAGAACATGAAAAATTCTTCTTACACTGAAATTTCCCGCACCATTCACAATTAAAAGCATGAGTGCCGCTGCCACGCCCATATTTCGCATAAAGTACAGCGAATTGACCCTGCGCAGTTCGATAGGATCGTTCCAGAATGAAAAGACGATAAAAGTGAAAGGGATCCAATACAACATGATCAGGAATGATCCGACACTCGCATAATACCCGATAAGTATCATCAATCCACCAACAACGAGAAGGAAGATGACCGCGATCAGAAGCAAATCCTGGTTCCAGGTAATGCCGTAGGCTGACATAGTTTCTTTGGTATCCTTGAAAAAGAGGATGGAATCGTACGCCTCGTAAAGGAATATGAACGCTATAAATATGCGTGCAAGCAGGTCGACATAATGTTTCATTCAAATGCCGCAATGATCAGTCACAAAGAAAGCAATTCTTGATGCATTATTGCGAAATATTCATTGGAGAAAGGCATTTGTAGCATCAGCTACCCTTTCACCGTCCAATGCGGCCGATAAAATGCCACCGGCATATCCTGCCCCCTCCCCGGCAGGAAAGAGACCCCTCAGCATCGGTGACATGCAAAGCTGATCATCACGCACAATGCGGACAGGTGCACTGGTGCGGCTTTCTAGTCCAATCACCTGCCCTTCGGCAGTGATGTAGCCTTTCATCTTTTGGTCGAATTTCTGCAGCGCTTCGCGTAAGGCGTGATATATATCTGCCGGAAGTAATTGATGCAGTGGTGCCGAATAGATACCTGGAATGTACGAGGATGATGGCAAATCGGAAGAAATCTTTCCTGTAATGAAATCGGGAATTCGCTGGGCCGGTGCTTTTTGGGATCCGTCACCAAAGTTGAAAAAAGCTTGTTCCAGTTGTTTTTGGTACATCATGCCCCCAAAGACAGGGTCATTGCCGGGATTTTGATCGATGGCGGAGACCAAGCCAGAGTTGGCATAGGGCGAATCCCTTTTCGAAAGGGACATTCCGTTGACAACCAATTCACCGGGGGCTGTTGCCGTAGGGACGATGAGTCCACCAGGGCACATGCAAAAAGAAAACACTCCCCTGTTTTTAATCTGACAAGCCAGTCTATAAGCAGCTGCAGGAAGGTGTTCATCACGGTCTGCTTGCCGATATTGCACCTCATCAATCAACCTCTGAGGATGCTCGATACGCACCCCAAGGGCAAAGGGTTTAAACGTCATAGATACTTCGTGCTTCGAACAGATCGAATATACATCTCTCGCCGAGTGTCCGGTGGCAAGAATTGTCGCCGCACCCAAAAATGACCTTTCATCCGTCAAAACGCCCAAGATCCTCCGATCTCTAACTATAAAATCTTTTACACAACTGTCGAAATGGACCTCTCCACCATTAGATACAATCGTCTCCCTGATTGCCGCAATGATTCCCGGCAGTTTGTTAGACCCGATGTGCGGGTGGGCATCGATCAGTATATCCCGATTTGCCCCGTGCTGAACCAGTATCTGGAGCACCTTCTCCACGTTGCCTCTCTTATGAGCCCTGGTGTATAATTTGCCATCGGAGTAAGTACCTGCCCCGCCCTCGCCAAAGCAGTAATTGGAATCCGGATTGACATTGTGAAATTGCTGGATCTGCCTTAGATCCCTTCGCCGCGCGCGGACATCTTTTCCCCGGTCAAGCACCAAAGGTTGCAGACCGAGTTCGATACATCTCAGGGCTGCGAAATATCCAGCTGGACCAGCACCTACAATGACGACCTTTTTATCCGAAGAAACGGGCTCGTATGGTATAGGATGTAGTCCTTCTCCCAATAAGGTATCGGTCGAATACTGCACACGAAGCACGTATTTCACCGGAGATTTTCTTGCGTCAATTGACCTCTTTATTATGCGCCAGGAACGAATCTTTATCTTGCTTACCCCCAGTCGAGTGGACAATTTTTTCAGTAGGTAAGCGTGGTCCTCCAAGTACTTGGGAAGAATCCTGATTTCTACCGAACCGGTCATATGAAAGGTGCTATAGCTTCACCAAATGCAGACAACCTCTTGAGTATTCCTTCCAACTCCGCTAATTCAACTGCGTTTTGTGCGTCACTCAGTGCCTTTGAAGGCTCAGGATGGACTTCCATGAACAGACCTCGCGCACCTGCCGTCAGTCCTAGCCTGGCAAACATTTCAACATCAGAACTACTGCCACCTGTAACACCAGAGCCCGTATTGGGTCTTTGACCCGAATGTGTGCAATCCATGATTACGGCAACTGCATCGGACTTAAGTCTTGCTATGTTCCGATAGTCGACCACAAGATCTTCATATCCGTACATTGAGCCACGCTCCGTAATCAATGCCCCCATATTACCGGTCCGGGTTATTTTAAGAAGGGCAAAACGACCGGTATTGGCATTCATGAACTGCCCCTTCTTAATGTTGACAGGAAGACCCGTCTGTGCCGCCGCACTAATGAGATCGGTCTGCCGCGAAAGAAAGGCCGGAATTTGAATCATATCACAGAAGGTCTCTATCTCGTACAGGTCTTTCACTTCATGAACATCGGTCGTCACAGGAATTCCCAATGTGGATCGAATTTTTTTCAGGATTTCTTTTGCTTTCCTATCCCCTATTCCACGGAATGAATCATGACGCGTACGGTTTGCTTTGCGAAATGAAGCCTTGAAAATGTAAGGTATAGACAAATCGCTGCAGATGAGGGCCGCCTCTTCGCAGATTTCAAAACACATAGCTTCATTTTCCACTGCACAGGGTCCAGCAATGAGAAAAAACGTGGCGTAATCCCCGGATAATATAATTTGCATGGTGCGCTTTATCGATCCCAGATCTCTAGGGGCAGTCATACGGTGGGGGTAGATTACAGTTGTTTGATTTTTTAAACAAGTGTTGAAGTTAGAATAATTAATTTATACCTTTGCGCACCATTTTAAGAAAACAGAGTTATGCCTAAAGTAAAGACTCACTCCAGTGCTAAGAAGCGGTTCAAATTGACCGGATCAGGTAAGATAAAGCGTTTCCAGGCTTTTACTTCTCACATGATGCGGAATAAATCCAAGCGGGCCAAGCTGAATCTGAGAGACTCAGCCCTTGTCAGCAAGGCCGATGAGAAAAGGGTGAAGGCTTTATTGGGTCTTAAATAATGTTTGAGTTATGCCACGTTCAGTAAATGCAGTTGCGTCAAGAAGACGAAGGAAGAAGATTCTAAAGGCCGCCAAAGGATATTTTGGGGCTAGGAGCAAGGTTTATACCGTGGCAAAAAATGCCGTGGAAAAAGGGCTGCAATACGCTTATCGCGACAGGCGAAATAAAAAGCGTGAGTTCAGAAAACTCTGGATAGCACGGATCAATGCGGGGGCACGCCTGAATGGTACTACCTATAGCCAGCTGATGAATGGCTTATCTAAGAAAAACATCGATCTCAACCGCAAAGTGCTGGCTGACCTCGCTATGAACCATCCCGACGCATTTACTGCCGTTGTAAAGGCCGCCCAATAATCTACTGAGTAGAATTATTATTCCTCAAGATTGTGCTACTTGTTTAGTGATGTCCGGCTGTTTGCTATAATTTCCATCAACGAATGTTCGGGTCTGAGAATTTTCGCCTCTTTATCGCCAGCTAGTCAGACGAAACTACCTCCAACGGAATGGGCTCCGTCTCATACCCGAATCGAACCTATTAAGACCCTACTTCTCCGTTTATCATTAAAAATATATGTTTTGGTATTCAAGACGGAGATAATCAATGGATCATCCTCTTGTAGCCTAAAATACAAAGCCTTCTATTTGATGCCTCTATCCCAGTTGCGTCTGTTTATCAAAAATCCTCTTACAATTCCTTTAAGAAACCCAATGCTTCCCAGGAATTTCCTCTAACCGCGATAGTAATTATTGCCGCATTGCCACCACCGGATCCATTCTGCTGGCCTGAGAGGCGGGTATCAATCCCGAAATAATGCCCACAAGGATGGAAACACTGACACCCATTACCATATTTTTGAGGGATAGCCACATATCGAAAGGGATGACTGCCGAGATGGCTTTCATGATGCCAAATACCATGAGGAGACCAAAGGCGCCTCCAATGATACACAACACGATGGCTTCAAGTAGAAATTCCAGCATAATGAAGTAGCGCTTTGCACCTAGCGCCTTTTTGATCCCAATCAAGTTGGTGCGTTCCTTGACGGAGACAAACATGATATTCGCCACGCTGATCATACCAACGATGAGGGCGAATATGCCAATCGTAAATCCGGCAATATTCAGGACCCTGAAGACAGGTCCAAGGACCTCCTCAAACATGGTCAGTTCGTTGAGGGCGAAATTGTCGTCCTCAAGAGGCTTTAACCGCCGGGACGAACGAAGGATACCTGTCAATTCATCTTTGAGTTCGCTCAGCTCAACTCCTTCTTTGGCCTTGGCCATCAAAAGCTTTTGATAGCCGAATCCCCGATTGTAGTCATCGAGATTATAGTATTTGCGCGCCGTTGTGATGCTCATCCAGACGACGTCGTCAAAATTGATAAAATTAAAGGGGTCATCTCCTTCTTCTTCGAGAACACCGATCACGAGAAAGTTTTGTCCCAGCAATTTGATATCCTGCCCGACAGCCTCCCGGTCCCCGAAGAGCTCTTGTTTGACCTGGTGTCCGATCAAAACGAGATTAGAACCCTTGCTGTTCTCAATGGGAGAAAAGTATCGACCTTTTGCAATATTTACGCCCTGAAGTTCCTGGTACTCATAGGTGGTGCCCATGATAAAAGCCCCTTCCAAACTACTCGAACGATATTTTATGGTTTTACCCCCGGTGAAAAATGCGAATGCCGCCCCCTCTGCCAACTTCGATTTGGCAACAACGGCCTCATAATCGCGAATCCCGGGCTCCGGTCGCTTTAGATACTTCCAATAATTCTGTTGAGGATCCTCGGTCCAGGGCTGTTTATCGATGTAAATGACATCGGAACCGAGTTCTGAAAAGCCTTCGAAAATGCTTTTCTCGAGAGAATCAACTGCCGAAAGAACTGAGATGATACAGAAAATCCCAATGGTGATTCCCAACAGGGACAGAAAGCTGCGCATCTTGTTGCTCCATAATTGAGCAAGCGCCATCCTTACACTTTCCCTGATGATTTTTAGAACTACCATGCTTCAAAATTGACCAAAAGATGAGAAAAAAACCCGTGCTAAAAAATGATTATCGATAAATGAAACCTTTCGATCCACAAAATCCTTTGTAAGGTGTACCTGGCACTCGGGGGTCTTTGTCGAAACATCAAATGTCAATCCCGGTAAAATCTTTAAAGACGAGGCCATAAAATTATGGTTCTGTACCCAAATTTCTATTTTTGCCCAAATTTTGATGAAAGTTTATGAAAGCTAAATTATCCAGTTTCAACTACGATCTGCCTGAAAAGTTTATCGCCCAGTACCCAAGCAAGGAGCGGGATGAATCTCGATTGATGGTGGTCCACAGGGATTCAGGTAAAATAGAACATCGCATTTTCAAGGATGTTCTCGACTATTTTGAAGACGGAGATACTTTCATTTTCAACAATACGAAGGTATTTCCCGCCAGGATGTTTGGCATTAAGGAAAAGACGGAAGCGAATATCGAAGTATTTCTTTTGCGCGAGCTCAACGAAGAAAATAAATTATGGGATGTCCTGGTAGACCCTGCACGCAAAATTCGGGTTGGTAATAAATTGTTCTTCAAAGACGAAGAGGGAGACAATAAACTTGTCGCCGAAGTGGTGGATAACACGACGAGCCGCGGAAGGACAATCCGGTTTTATTTTGACGGCAGCAACGAGGAATTCAGGGAAATACTCCGCGAGCTTGGTCAAACTCCCCTTCCCAAATACATCAACAGGGAAATAGAAGATGTAGATATTAAGCGTTACCAGACCATTTATGCCAAAGAAATCGGGGCCGTGGCAGCTCCTACTGCAGGACTTCATTTCAGCCGTGAGCTCATGAAGCGCCTGGAA
>JBFKOL010000179.1:0-8366 GCA_041628815.1 Saprospiraceae bacterium
GACCAGGGGCATGCCCGTAACCGATACAGGCAAGGCCATAGCTATGCCGGTTGGCGAAGAGATCAAAGGTCGCCTATTTAACGTGGTCGGACAGGCCATCGACGGAATTGGCGAAGTAGAGATCAAGGAAAATGCCTATCCAATACATCGCAAACCACCGACCTTTGAAGAGTTGTCCACAGAGGCTGAGGTATTGTTTACAGGTATTAAGGTGATCGATTTGATCGAGCCATATTCGAAGGGAGGTAAGATTGGATTGTTTGGTGGAGCAGGAGTGGGTAAGACTGTTTTGATCATGGAATTGATCAACAACATTGCCAAAGCTTATGAAGGCATTTCGGTGTTTGCCGGTGTCGGCGAACGCACGCGCGAAGGCAATGACCTTCTCAGAGAAATGCTGGAATCAGGTGTCATTAAGTACGGAGAAGAGTTTATGCATTCCATGGAAGCCGGTGGATGGGATCTTTCAAAGGTGAGTAAAAAAGCCCTAAAGGACTCCAAGGCAACGCTGGTATTTGGTCAGATGAACGAACCTCCGGGTGCACGTGCCCGTGTTGCTCTTTCTGGTCTTACAGTAGCAGAATATTACCGCGATGGAGATCTCTCAGATCCATCTGGCGGACGGGACATCCTGTTTTTCATTGACAATATTTTCCGCTTTACCCAGGCCGGATCTGAGGTTTCGGCACTTCTGGGACGCATGCCCTCTGCCGTGGGATATCAACCGACACTTGCCACGGAGATGGGTGTCATGCAAGAGCGCATCACATCTACGAAAAGAGGATCTATCACCTCTGTTCAGGCTGTATATGTTCCTGCCGATGACCTCACAGACCCAGCTCCAGCAACCACTTTTGCGCACCTCGATGCGACAACGGTTCTGAGTCGTAAACTGGCAGCTGAAGGTATTTACCCGGCAATCGATCCACTCGATTCAACTTCCAGGATCCTCGATCCTTCCGTTATCGGTGACGAGCACTACAACACAGCGTTCAAAGTGATTAACATTCTTCAGAGATATAAGGAACTACAAGACATAATTGCCATCCTCGGTATGGAAGAATTGTCCGATGACGACAAAATGGTGGTGCACCGGGCAAGAAGAGTACAACGCTTTTTGTCACAGCCATTCCATGTTGCCGAACAGTTTACAGGTCTTGCAGGTGTCCTTGTACCTATCGAAGAAACCATTCGTGGGTTTAATATGATCCTAAATGGTGAAGTGGATGAGTACCCTGAGTCGGCCTTCAACCTGGTTGGAACTATCGATGACGCAATTGCTAAAGGAAAGAAAATGCTCGAAGCAGCATCTAAATAAAATTCGGCACGGTGAATTTAGTCATACTCACTCCTGAAAAAAAAGTTTACGAAGGCAGCATTACCTCGGTCAAAGTACCGGGCACTTCAGGTGAATTTGAAGTGTTAAAGGGACATGCGGCCATAGTCTCTTCTCTTGCCGAAGGTGCGGTCAGGGTTATTGGAGAAAATGGCAAACAACTGAAGTATACCATAGAACGCGGTTTCATTGAAGTACTGAACGATGAAGTCGCCTTGTTGGTCAGGGGTCTTCAAGTAGTTGAGTGACCTTTTGTAAACATTTATTTTGCCTTTTCTTGCTACCTTCAGGATTGTGATTGAATTTATCATCACCTATCTTCGGCATGGACCTGATCTACCGCAAAGAAAAATACAGGGAATATCTTCGTCGTCTCAACCAACTCAAAGAGGATAACGACTACAAAGCCCATATTAACGAACTCAGGGAAGGGATCAACGCAGTCTTGAATGACCTCCGTGACAAGTCCGACATTGCGCAGGTACATATGTACTACGCCATCCTGTTGATACCCATCCTCGTCGTACTCATCTGGAGCGGCATCCAAAGCAGGGAAATCGGTTGGCCTTTTATACCACTGGTTCTCCTGGTAACATTTTTTGTGGTAGCCAACCTTCTGATGAAGAATGTCATCGCCTCCAATATCGAACTCAAATGGAAGGGTGAGATTTCCGAAAACAACGAAAGATCCTTCCTACAGTACAAAATAGAATACCTCAAAACAGGCCTTCGCGTGAAAACCATGCGCATGACCTTGCTGCAAACTTTTTATTTTGTTTTTTTCCCTTTTTTACTGGTTTTCCTGTACCGCTTGATCCAGAACACGGATGCATTTGGACATATTGCATGGGACTACATCATCGCCTTTGCAATGTCAGCCCCCGCCTGGTGGTTCTTTTTCAAAAGAGACCGGGAAAATCAGGATGAGATTTACGATGTCATCAATCGTTTCGAGACTGCCCTTCTCTCAATGGAATCGCATGAAGGTCAATAATCCCGGATCATACAGATTTCGGTTAGTAAATTCATGATTCCATCTTATAATATGATAATTTCACTGCTTCTTTTTTCAAACCCTAACGTGTAATAACTTATGCATAAAGAGATGGCATACAGCTACCTCGATCAATTGAACGACACCCAACGACAAGCTGTACTGACTACGGATGGGCCCGTGATGGTAATAGCTGGTCCTGGTTCGGGAAAGACCCGGGTGCTGACCTATCGCATCGCTCATCTCATCAATACGGGAGTGGCACCATGGCAGATACTGGCTTTGACATTCACCAATAAGGCAGCACGGGAAATGAAAGAACGCATAGAGCGCGTGGTGGGTCATAAGGCACAAAAAGTCTGGGCAGGAACATTTCATTCTCTGTTCGCTCGTATTCTGCGAGTCGAAGCGCATCACCTCGGCTATCCCAACGATTTCACCATTTACGATACAGACGACACAAAAAGTGTGCTGTCTGAGATCATCAAACAAATGAAATTGGATGCCAAACAATATCCTGTCGGTGCGTTGCGGTCAAGGATATCTTCGGCCAAAAGCAATCTTATCACACCGAAGGCCTATGCCGTGAACGAAGAACTCATGCAGTACGACCGGATGAACAGGATGCCATTACTGCATATCATCTATGAAAAGTACGCACATAAATGCCTTCGTTCAGGAGCTATGGATTTTGATGACCTCTTGTTACAGATGTTCAAGTTGATGTATCAGAATCCCGAAAATGTCAAGGCGAGGTATCAAAATCAATTTCAATACATTCTTGTCGACGAGTTTCAGGATACCAATTTCTTGCAGTACGAGATTCTGAAACAGTTTGCCAAATTTGAAGAGAGCCCTCGGAATATTTGTATCGTTGGTGATGACGCCCAAAGTATATATTCCTTTAGGGGTGCCACCATTGAAAACATCCTTCAGTTCGAGAGTGACTTCCCAGATGTAAAAACATTCAAGCTCGAACGCAACTATCGCTCAACGTCGCACATTGTTGAAGCTGCCAATGGGGTCATATCGTATAACGAAAGGCAGATCAAAAAGAGAATATGGACAGATAGAGAAGGTGCGCGCAAGATCAAGATCATTAAAACGCTCACTGACAATGAGGAGGGCAAAAGGGTTGCAGATCTGATCGTCGAACAGAAAAATCGCTATTCACTTGAAAACAAGGAAATTGCGGTACTCTACCGCACCAATGCTCAATCCAGGATTTTCGAAGAGCACTTAAGGAGATACAATATTCCCTACAGGATTTATGGAGGACTATCCTTTTATCAACGCAAGGAAATAAAGGACATCCTGGCTTATATGCGGCTCACCGTGAATCCGCGCGATAACGAAGCATTTAAACGGGTGGTCAATTACCCACGCAGAGGTTTTGGTTCCAAGAGCCTTCAAGACCTCATAGATTTTGCTGAGGACAACGATATGAGCATTTTCGAATGTATCCCCATGGCAAAGCTCTCGTCGCGTGCCCAGACCACCATTACAGAATTTATGAGGCTGATAGCCAATTTTAGAACCCGTGCAGAGGCACACAATGCCTATGATACCGCGGTTTATATTGCTAAAAAGTCCGGTATCGTAGATTTGCTAAAAGCCGATGGCAGCATGGAGGGCTTGGCACGGCTCGATAACATCAATGCCCTGCTCGATGGTATCCAGGAATTTGTAGAAGATGATGTCCTTGAACCTGGTGAGACGGTAGCCGATAAATCGCTCGCCAAATACCTGCAAAACATCGCACTGATCACGGATATGGACACCGACCAGGAATCAACAGATGTGGTAACGCTTATGAGTGTACATGCGGCCAAAGGCCTCGAATTCAGATCTATATTCGTCGTAGGCCTCGAAGAAAACCTGTTCCCTTCATACCTGTCGCTGTCCGACCCCAACCAACTGGACGAAGAAAGAAGGCTCTTCTATGTTGCCATTACTCGTGCCGAAGAGCTGCTGACTCTGACCTACGCCAACAGCAGGTACCAATATGGACAGATGAGGTTTAATGATCCCAGCCGCTTCCTAGAAGAAATACCTCCCGAACATGTTGATTCCATAATTCCTGTAAAATCAACGCCCTCATTTGGAACGCCCAAAGTCTTGGGCTCTTTCAAACGGCTTACCAATAAGAACTCACTCCCCAAAATCGATGTTGCTGACTTTGTCCCCAACGACCCATCGGAAATAGAAAGCGGGATGAAAGTAATGCATCTCAAATTTGGTGAGGGCAAGGTTCTTGAAATCGATGAACGAAACGTAGCGACCATATTCTTTGAAGAAATAACCGAAAACCCGAAGAAGAGAATCATGCTTCAATATGCAAAACTGCAAATCATCGAGTAAGACGTCTTATTTAGGTCATTGACTGCCTTCTTTCAGACTTCTTCAGATTTGAACTTGTATTTGCTTGATTTCAAAGCCAATGGACAAGCTTGAGCTGACACAAAAAATCAAACGATTGGCCCTGGATCATGGTTTTGACCAGGTAGGCATAGCCCGTGCAGAATTTTTAGATACAGAAGCCCGGCATCTCGAATCATGGTTGGCTGATAACAACCACGGGACCATGTCTTATATGGCAGATCACTTTGACAAACGCGTAGACCCCAGGTTGCTTGTGCCAGGAGCTAAGTCCGTAATTTCCTTAACCTACAACTACTATTACGACCAGAAACAAAAAGATCCATTGGCCCCAAAAATTTCGATGTATGCTTATGGCAGGGATTACCACAAAGTGATTCGAAAGAGGCTCAAAGCTCTCTTTCACGCCATCAGGCAAGTGGCTGGAGATGTACAGGGAAGATGCTTTGTCGATTCTGCTCCCGTCATGGAACGCGATTGGGCCAAACGCTCGGGATTGGGTTGGATTGGAAAACACACCTTACTGATCAATAAAAAGAGGGGCTCCTATTTCTTTCTGGGTGAGATTATTTCCGACCTGGACCTGCTGCCAGATGCACCTGTTGCCGACCACTGTGGAACCTGTACCAAATGCATCGATGCATGCCCGACCAATGCCATCTACCCCGCCGGCTATGTAATCGATGCGTCCAAATGCATTTCTTACCTGACCATAGAACTTAAGGACGAAATCCCTCTGGACTTTGCAGGTAATATGGAAAGTTGGATGTTTGGATGTGACATATGTCAAGAGGTATGTCCCTGGAACAGATTTTCCATTCCCCATGAAGAACCAGAATTTTCGCCGAGTGATCAACTCCTAGAGATGACCGCCGACGAGTGGGAATTGTTGACTGAGGAAACATTCCACATTTTGTTCAAAGGATCTGCCGTAAACAGGACCAAGTTCAAAGGACTGCAAAGAAATATCTCTTTTCTGCGGAGAAAAAAGATGTGAACTTTAAACGAGTAAGCCTATATTCGTTGGCATGCCGTTTTTAGCATATCGCAAGTATGTCGTAGCCCTTGTACCGCTAGCCATATTTGGTCTGATCGCATACTTTTTCAGCGATATACTGACGTATGTCATCCTCGCATGGGTACTTTCTATGATTGGAGCCCCGGCCAATTCCGTTTTTAAGAAATACCTCGGAAAAAATACCGCCGCTATCCTCACCCTGCTGTCCTTTACAATTGTTATGGGCATACTGCTCTGGGTGTTCATTCCACCCATGTTGCAACAAGCTAGAAATTTCGGCAACATTGATTACGACGAACTCATTGTAAGTCTTGAAGAACCCGTCAATGACTGGAAAAAATGGCTCGTACAAAAGGGTCTGATGGAAGATATTCCTCCAAAATCCGTTCGCGATTCTATTAGATTGGTAGAGAATGACAAAAGCCATCTAAGGATTATCGAAATTGACTCCATTCTTCAAAGACGGGGTGACAGTTCGACTATGGGTATTACCCTCATTTTCAACATCCACGATCACTCCGATAAGAATGTCACAGAAGAACCCAAAGAAATTGATGAAGCGGAGACCTTCTTCGACCAAGTCAAAATCAACTTATTGAAATTTTTTGATCCTTCGCGGATTCCACAGTTATTCAGTTCCATTGTTGGCTTTTTTGGCAATCTCCTCATTGCAGTTCTTTCGATTTTTTTCATTGCCTTTTTCTTTCTAAAAGAACAGGGGCTGTTCTCTCAGATCGTAAGGGCATTGGTGCCCAACGAATATGAGGACCAGGCCGTACATGCCATTGATGAAACAAGCGACCTGCTGATTCGTTATTTTGTTGGAATCGCACTACAGGTCACCATCATTACGATATTCATTACCACCGTACTGACATTCCTCGATTTTAAAAATGCTTTGCTCATTGGATTTTTTGCTGCTATCATGAACGTGATACCCTATATAGGGCCAATGCTGGGTGCAGTATTTGGCATCACCATAGCCGTCTCATCCAACCTGGGTGCTCCATTTTATACGGAGCTGATGCCTAAAATGCTACAAGTGGCTGCCGTATTTGGAGTCATGCAATTGATGGATAACTTTATCCTTCAACCCAATATTTTTTCCAAAAGTGTCAAGGCTCACCCTCTTGAGATATTCATCGTTGTCCTTGTTGGCGCCAAGTTGGGTGGCATACTGGGTATGGTCGTCGCCATCCCCATCTACACCATTCTCCGTGTGGTAAGCAAGGTTTTCCTGAGTGAATTCAAAATTGTTCAACGCATTACTAGCGGAATGTAGCGCCCAGCATCTCTTAAACACCGAGTTCGAAACCTATAATGAAACCTAATCTCCTTGGCCATTCCTGTATATAACAGGCCGTGATTTCTTTAATCATTCGCAGTGATCGCTTCAGGTACTCAACCAATCAGGCGGGATTGTCAGGCGGGATCCTGTTTTTTGAAGACACGCTGTAACAACGGGGTAATGCGTTGTGAAATGTCCGTCCTTATGCCCAATTCTTTTTGTTCTACAAGAGAAAAAAGTCCTTTCAATGCTTCGTGGGCGACGTAATCGTCGAGCCTTGGATTCACATCATTTAGCAAGGGAATCTTGTTGTACGTATTTACCACATCTTCCCAGTAATCCACAGCATTGAACTTGTTAAGGGAGTTGAGCAATATCGGCTGAAATTCTGCGTAAAGAGCATCGTAAGTTTTCTGGTGGAGGTAGGTCGTAGCCGCATTGTTCTCACCCATCAATATACCCATGGCATCGTCAATGGTCATTGATTTTATGGCATCGATAAAAATCGGGCCTGCACTTTTGGCAGCATCTTCGGCGGCGCGATTGATTTTTTCCAACATCACCTCCTCTACCTTGTCAAATCCCGGAATGACTTTAAGGCGATCTGTCACTTCACGTGCCTCCGAAGGTAAGAGGATCTTGTAAACAGATTTGTAATATCCGTCCTCCCGTGAAAGAAAGTCAACTGCCTCATCGGACCCCAGGTTCAAAGCTTCTTTCAAACCTTGTGCTATTTCAGCCGGTGTCAGCGGAGTTTCTATTAAGTCAGACAAAGAAGACGGGCATGCCATCAGAACAAAGGAGAATAAAAGTGGCCATAATCTGGTCATGTATGAATTTTTCATATGGGTTAAGACGTTCGAATCACATGTAAGTAACCCTTCAATCACAGTTTAATTGTGACGGAAGCTTTATCGGCTTTGCCGCCTACGCGGGGGTTCAATTTGCTGATCTCAACAAGTACTTCCTCTACCGACTCGCTGGATGCCTTGAGAGCTTTTGCTATATCGAAGGCAAGAGACTCCATGAGCATGTATTTTTTCATCATATAATGCTCACTGATCTCGTAGATAAGGGCGTAGTCGAGTGTGCGATCAATTTTTTCCTCGGGATTCTCATCCATCCGTACTTCCACTTCGATGTTTACTTCGAAATAGTCACCTACGCGCCTTTCAAATGCATAGTAACCATGGTATGCATAGAATTTCATGCCTTTCAAAGCGACTTTAGCCATGGTGAAAAAGGGTATTGGTAAACAAATATAATATGCTTCTACACCATTGCAGACTACTCATGGGGATTAACGACGAGCTCAGGGATTTTATGGTTAAGCTATGTTGAGTTACAACCA
>JBFKOL010000180.1:0-8347 GCA_041628815.1 Saprospiraceae bacterium
ATTCATCCTTTGTACATCTTGATCACCCTGGTTCTCGCCAGTATTACAGCCCTTTTTATCGGCTTCACGGGTGCATACATTTACTCAAGGGTCCAAAATGGCCTCCCTGCAGTAGAAATCCCGGTCATGTTTTACTTCAACTCCGTCTTTTTACTTGGCACATCCTACACCCTATTGATGACCAAAAAAGCCTATGAGGCGGATGATACGTCGAGATACAAAAAATTGCTGTGGGTCGCCCTCGCCCTTAGTTTGGTATTCCTGGTAGCACAAATTCTGGCGTGGGCCCAATTGCATAGGATGAATGTTGGTCTTACTACTTCTCCCATGGCCGCATATCTCTATGTGCTATCAGGCGTGCATTTCCTTCACTTGGTGGCGGGAATCCCCTTTCTGGTCTTTTTTATTACGGATGCCCGGCGACGGCTTATAGAGCCTGCCAGCGTGCTTTTGTACCTCTCGGATCCCGACAAGGAGCGAAAGCTTAAAATTCTCAGTATCTACTGGCACTACCTGGATGTCCTCTGGATTTACCTCGTTTTATTTTTTCTGGTGAACTACTTGATTTGAGTGATAGTTCCCATAAGTGCATTATTGAATATCTTTGCAGCGGATTTTAAGCGTGATCTACATCGTTCGAAATCAAGGTTATGAAGCGAGTTTCCCGACCTTGTGATATAATGGAGCCTGGGATTTCGCGTTGATAAGGATAAGTATTCAAAAAAGCTGAATTAGTATGACACACTTGTACCGTATTTTTTTTCTCGTACTTGTCATTTTCGTTGCATCCTGCAGCACCAAAGGAGTCAGGGTAAAGGGAACGATGGACAATGCATCCAATCTCACGGTCTATTTGGATGAAGTCAACCCTTTGTCTCGCACCAGCAACGTGCTGTCCAAAGGGGAAACCGATGGGGCCGGAAACTTCTCACTGAGCTTTGATGAAGCGCTCGATCCGGGTATTTACCGCGTCAGGATAGGTGCCAAATCGGCTTACCTGATCCTTGATGGAAGTGAAAAAGATATCAATGTTGTTGGAGATCTGAATGGACTTTCCAATTTTCAGTATGCAGTAGTTGGTTCTGATTTGAGTGATGCATATGCGCAAAAAATGCAGGACTACTTCAATGGAAAAGTGAATATCGAGCAATTAAAAGCCTATGTCGAGAATGAGGCAGATCCCGTACTTGCCATGCTCGCCAGTATACAGTTGTTTACGGGTAGCGCAGAATTTGCTCCCCTCCACCAAAAAGTGTACGCTAAACTCAGTGCAAACTATCCCGATGAGGACTTTACCCGCGAATACCAGGCCCTGGCCGATGCCATGCAAAAAGAAAACCTCAGACAGCAGTCACTTACAAGGATTCAGGTCGGTGAAGAAGCACCGGATATTGAATTACCTGGACCAGACGGTAAAATGAGAAAGCTGAGTGATCTCCGGGGACAGATAGTCCTCCTCGACTTTTGGGCTTCGTGGTGCAGACCTTGCCGTGTAGAAAATCCAAACGTTGTAAGGGTCTATGACAAGTATAAATCTAAGGGATTCACCGTTTTCAGCGTTTCACTGGATGGCCTTGACGAAAGAACTAAGAAACGCTACCCTGCAGACCAGGTTGACAGGCAGCTACAGTCACAAAAAGATCGTTGGGTTGCAGCTATCAAACAGGATAACCTCAAATGGGACAACCATGTGAGCGATCTGAAAAAATGGGATTCCAAAGGAGCGGCCATCTATGGCGTTCGCGCCATTCCACAAACTTTCCTTGTCGACAGGGATGGAAAAATAGCCGCGATCAATCCGCGGAGGAACCTGGAAGAAGCCGTCCAGCAATTGATTGCCAAGGCCTAATTCGCGGGAGGTTTTAAAGGGATGTCTTTTGATACCCGTAGTCGGCGAACATATAATACATCTGTGCGGTACATATCCACCCGTAGTTGAAACTACGATTAACGTATCAAGTTGATGTTTGGGTTCAGATACTTTGCCTCCTGTACCATCGAATCATAATTCTGAATTAATATTTATGCATTCTGCATTCGTCATTCTGCATGTCTCTTTCTTTCCTCACAAATTGTTAAAAAACGAGTGACAAAGTATGCCCGCGGCGAGTGAGGCATTCAGCGATTCAGCCAGCCTCGACTCATGTCCTGGAATGGCTACCTGAATATCCGCCAGATCCCTGGCATTCGCTGAAAGACCTGCCCCCTCGGAGCCGATAACCAGGCATGCCGGTTCTTTGAACACCGCAGCTTCCGAGGCTTCACCATGCATGTCTGCGGTGATGATGCACAAATCCTGTACACCTGCATGCAACCGGCCGAGGTCTCCATCGTACAAACCGACATTGGCAAAACTACCCATCGTCGCCTGAACAACCTTTGGATTATAAAAGTCCGCAGTATCACCCGATCGAAACACCGCTTCTATCCCAAACCAGTCCGCTGTCCTGATTATAGATCCTACATTTCCCGGATCCTGGATTCCATCCAGGAACAAGGCTTTTTTGAATGCTGGGACTTGTGATTGATCAGGTATTTCGATTAGACACAAGATGTCGGAAGAGTTCTTCAAAAAGGAGATTTTATTCATCTGCCGCTCATCTATCACCTGAATACCATCGGTGAAAGAGGTCATTCCGGCCATTGCAAGCCCCTTTTCAGTGGCATAGATGTCTCGAATGCGGTAACGCTTTTGATGGATGAGGGTCTTATACAGCTTTGAACCTTCGGCAACGAATAAGTTATACTTTTGTCTGAACTTTTTGAGTTTAAGAGATTGAATCAATTTGATCTTGGAAGCCGACAACATAGACAGCAAAGTAAGTCATTTTCAAAGGTTTGACACCGCCTTTTGCCAAATCCTGGTGGGCTGCATCGCGATCCTCCTATCGGGGAGCTGTAGCAGTATCAGAAAACTTGATCCGGGTCAACTCGTTCTGACAAAAAATACCGTCCAGGTGGTGACCGAGGACAGCCGTGTCGCAAAGGCTCAGATCAAAAAGGACATCGCTTCGTTGATTAAGCAGAGTCCTGTAAAGAAAAATGTTCTGAACCCCCGTACTTATGGGAAACCCCTGACCATCTTTGATGAGACCCTTACCAGGGAAAGTGCCGAGTCCATAGAACAGTTTCTAAGGAATAAAAAAGGATTTTACCACGCCCAGGTGGTTTACCGCCTGAAAATGGATGGCCGGAAAGTCGCAGTAACATACGTTTTAGATCTCGATTATCGCTACTATATCAACTCATTGAAGTACAAATGTCAGGACCCAGTCCTTTGTGAAATAGTCAAACCCGAAGAATTGAGTGAAGGCATGAAACCCGGTGACCCCCTTGACGCGAAATTCTTTGACGTCGAAAGGGTGCGAATTGTCAACCTTTTAAAAGACCAGGGATACGCAAACTTCAATACCAATTTTATAGAAGTACGCGGTGACAGCAGCAAACATGCGGTGGACGTGACCATCTACATCTTCAACCCCCCGGGACAACCCAGACATCCCAGATTCACCATTGGCGACATCAATATATTCACAGAACATGTTCCGTCGACCCACCCCTCCTATATCAAAACCGACACCATAGAAAATCAAATCTACTTTGCCAAGAGCGACAAGTTTGTAGTCAGGCCAAAGAATATTTCCAACGTATTAACCCTTAAAAAGGGTGAAATATTCAAGAAAACCGACGAGGCCAAAAGCAACCGGAATCTCTCCAGGCTAAGCCCATATCGCTTTGTGGTAATGGACCCCTATCTCGACAGTGCCAACGATTCGGTGTACAATTACAATATTTACCTTCAACCTCATCGTCACAAATGGGTTTTGGATATGGGTGCCAATTTTTTTTATTCGACCATTAGTCAGATCGGACGGAATCTTTTCGGTTTTACGGGAAATATCGGGATTCAGGACCGCAACTTCAGGAAAAGTGCAACGCGTTACACCCTCGGGCTCGAGGGGACCTTCGAATTTGAAATTTCTGACTTTCCCAAGATCAGCGCCAATTCTCTCAGTTCGCAACTGAACAACACGTTCGAAATACCGCGCATCATTGACATCTTTAAAGTGACGAATGTCCTGAACAAGGTGGGTCTGATCAACGACAACACAATGGCCAATATCGATGAAAACGGGACTACAGAAATCGAAATTGGTCTTGGTCTGACGAGCATTCTGGACTTTTACACCTTGAATACCTTCAATGCTTCCTGGTCGTATGACTTTCAGCCAAGTCCCAGGCTGCGCTATAACATTCGCCAGATCGGACTGAACATTGTTTACACGGACATCAAACCCCGATTTGAAGAAGAAATTTTAGTCAACAACCCACTGCTGAGAGAAAGCTTCAGCGATAACCTGTTCACGGGCTTTATCTTCAGGGAGCTTTCCATCTTCAAGCGAACACGCGAAACCAGATCGGGCTCCCACTTCACCTTCATTGGTAATTTTGAAGTGTCCGGCTTGGAGAACTTTCTTGTCAACAGGCTGGTCAATGGCCTGACCAACTACGACGAATGGTGGCAGCTTTCCAACTTGGAATTTGCAGAATTTATACGTACAGAAGGGGATGTACGGTTCTATAAAAAAGTGCGTCCACGGTCGAGTTTTGCATCGCGGATCAACGTCGCACTTGCCGTCCCATATGGCAATGAAACATCAATACCTTACATCAAGCAGTACTTCGTCGGAGGACCCAACAGCATCAGGGGGTGGCAACTGCGCGAATTGGGTCCCGGCGGTTATTCCGAAACGCTGCTGAATCCTCGCGAAAACCAACCCTTTTTCCAGACTGGTGATCTTAAAATTGAATTCAGCGCGGAATACAGGTTTGACTTATTTTGGCTCCTGGAGGCTGCCGTTTTTCTCGATGGAGGAAACGTTTGGACCTTAAAGTCCGATGACGGACGTCCCAACTCTAAAATTTCGAGTGCCTTGTTCGATCAGTTTGCGCTGAGCACCGGATGGGGATTAAGGTGGGATTTTGACTACTTTCTTTTCCGTTTTGACTTCGGATATAAATTGAGAAATCCATTCCCCGATCCTGAAACGGGATCGCATTTTGTTTTGACAGATGGAAGGTGGAATGGTATTCTCGGAAATATCAATTTTGCCATTAATTACCCATTCTGAACAAATTACAGGGGGAATTTACCCACAGCAATGTAAAAGTTGTTCGTGGGGATTCCTTTTCATCCAATAATGGGTGTATATTTTAACCCAGAAACAATTATGTCTGATGGACGAAACCATGATTTATTTTACCGTATCTGAAATTCACATAGCATCTGCCAGGCATTTGCTTGAAGAAGCCGGCATCGAGAGCTTTGTCATAAACAAAAAAGACACCGCCTATGCCGGCATCATCGGTGATATCGAATTGCATGTACGCCTGGAAGACAAAGAAAAAGCCACACAAATACTTATGGACAATGGCATTCTGGATACGGATGACTAAATAGTCTCTTCCTTTTCTGTTACATCATACACTTCCATGATTGCGCCATCTAAGCAGGTAAGAATTGCGGTCATTCAGGACAACCCGGTCTTTTTGGACAAGGAGGCTACGACGGATAAGATCGGTCTCATTCTTCAGGACCTGGCACCAAGAGAGCCAGATCTGGTTCTTTTTCCTGAATCATTCATACCGGGATATCCGAGGGGTTTGGACTTTGGAACAAAAGTAGGCGACAGGTCGAGTGAAGGCAGGGCACTCTATGCCCGTTATTACAATGAATCAGTTGACACAGAAGGCCCCGAGCTTAAAAGACTGGAGTCATGGGCCCGAGTTTACAATACCTATATCGTGATCGGAGTTACGGAGCGCGTTAAGGAAAATGGAAGCCTTTTCTGTTCCATGTGGTACATCTCCCCTCGATCAGGTCTGATAGCCAACCACAGGAAAATCAAACCGACTGGCCAGGAAAGAGTGATTTGGGCCGAGGCCGGTGCCGATTCACTTGTCACCGTCCGGACTCCTTTTGGAATCCTTGGTGGCCTCATTTGCTGGGAGAATTATATGCCACTGGCTCGCATGGCGATGTATAACAAAGGTATCCACCTGTACCTCGCCCCAACTGCTGATGCCAGGGATTCCTGGACGACTTTGATACAGTACATTGCCGTGGAGTCTCGTAGCTACGTGCTATCCTCGAATCAGTATTTTGAGCGCAAAATGTACCCTTCTGACATACTTGAACAGCTAAATACCCAAGAAACCATTCTTTGCAGGGGAGGTAGTGTTATTGCAGGGCCCGATGGCCAATTAATCGACGGGCCATTATTTGATTCGCCAGGTGTATTAATTGCGGATCTTGACATGAATAAAGTTTTCGGCCATCGGTTGGATTTCGACCCTGCTGGTCATTATTCTCGCGATGATCTCTTTAAGCTGTCTGTTCCCGGCCAACCCGATACGGTCATCGATACTTGAGAAGCCGGTAAATTTAGAGTCCAGTGATCAACCAAACACGGAAATCCCTTCGCCCCAGGTATGCCAATGATCCATTAAAAAATTCGTGGAATTCATATGCTTTACCATAAATCGCCTTCTTTATCCACTTTTGTCCAATAATCCATTGATCATAAACCGATTATGACCAAAACGGTAAAAGACATTCATCCCATGGTTCGTCCGCTTTACGAAATGGGAAGCCGCTTTCTGGCCTGTATGCTGGTTGTACAACTTTGGCTCCATCGATTGTCGGTAAGAATCGAATACCGGGGCACTACACCCCTGGAAAGAGGAAATAATTATATCCTGAGCGTATGGCATGAAGATTTGACACTTTTCTTTACGACGCACAGGTATTTTCGGGATCGGCACATATGGATGACCTATCCCGCGTGGTATATGAGACCGATCCACATAGTAAAAGGGTGGATGGGTATCCAACAGCTGGCCTATGGTGCAACAGGAATCGATGGGCAAGTGGCCCTAAACGAGGTAATGGAAAAATTGAAAGAAGGATGGTCAAGTTTTATTTCACCTGACGGGCCAGGAGGTCCATTAAAGGTAATTAAGGAAGGTGTACTTATTATGAGTGCCGAAACCGGCACCCCGGTAATTCCGATCCACTTCAAACTCACCTCTGGGGGGAGATTTCCCACATGGGATAAAAAGCGTTTTCCATGGCCCGGAAGCAGGGTCACTGTCCTGTATGGCCCATCTATTTATGTGACGGCCACTGAACGGAATGAAGCACGCATGAAACTACATACTTTCATGTCAGAAGGTACCTTCGGCGTATAGAAGCCTGGTAGTAGTAGATCAAGATCGTTATGATCTGTAATCCTTGAGCGGTTCTTTCAAAATGTGATATATCGTCTTGATACCATCAAAATAGTTGCCCAACCGGATGTTTTCATTGGGGCTGTGCTGGTTATTATCGCGGTTTACGGTAGGTACTGTAACAGCAGGTATGCCCAGCTCTGTCACAAAAGGAGAAATTGGAATACTCCCCCCGGAAGTTCTTTGCCTTATTGGTTCTTTTCCAAAGGCCTTCTTCAGTGCCCCGGTGAGCCATCGACCGACAACAGCATCGAAAGGGGTCCGGAAAGCGAGATAGGACGTGGTGGCCTCCATCTGGCAGATGCGGTCGTACTTGGCTCTTTCAAGCCCTGTAGGTTTGCGATCAAGCACAAGATATCCCTGGTCAACAATGTGTCTCCGCACGAGCGAAAGCAAGCGGTCCGGGTCACTTTCAATGACAAGCCTGATATCAATTTCCGCCGTGGCAACGGACGGAATGATGGTTCGAACCTCATCACCTACCCACCCCGATAACAGACCACGAACGTTTAACGAAGGGTATTGAAGCGCTTCCTGGTATGTCGAAGCAACTTTGTCGGGATCTGCGATACCCAACCTTGCATTGATGTACTTCTCGTCATCGGGCACATTGCGCAATATTTGCCGGGTCTCCCTGTCTAGATCAATGCCGTCGTAGAAACCCGGTATGGTCACCCTGCCGTAGTCATCTTTCATACTGGCAATCAGTCGTGAAAGTCTTACAGCAGGATTGGGCGCATAATTGCCATAGTGGCCGCTGTGTTGTGGAAATACAGGTCCAAACACATGCAAGGTGACCGTTGAAATTCCGCGGGCCCCAAAAGTCAAGGTGGGCTCATTGACAATATGCCTGGGACCATCAAATATGATGAGCATGTCCGACGCGAGCTGCTGGCTGTATTTAGAAACGGCACCGGGAAGCCGGGGTGAGCCAATCTCCTCTTCGAAGTCCATGATCACTTTCATATGGAAGTCAGGTGTGAACCCCTCGTCGTTGATCATATCAATGGCTGTGAGGAACATATGAGCTGCCCCTTTTGAATCGGAAGTCGAACGC
>JBFKOL010000181.1:0-8337 GCA_041628815.1 Saprospiraceae bacterium
AAGAAGAACTTTGGTACAGGGGCATTTTTATGGCGCCGGAATGATCGAGGGGGTTGTAGGCTTTATGTATCGCCTCAGTTGCAGGTGTAACCTTAAGATTTTTCATGGCACAGCTTTTTTCAAAGTTAATTCGCACGGATATATTATCCTTTTATTTAAATGATTGTATAATTTTTTTCTTATATAATTTAAACTGGTAGATTTTTTATCTTTTCATTGCATGAATAATTTATCTTGAACAAAAAAAATTCTGTGTTTATGGATGCCTTGGATCATCGAATCGTTCATCTTTTGCAAAAGGATGGCAAAATGAAAATCAAAGAGATAGCTGATCAGCTGAAGCTTACCAATACACCGGTGTTCGAAAGGATCAAAAAATTGGAAAGCCAGGGCGTCATAAAAAGTTACCGGGCGGATGTGGATCTTCACAAAATTGGTTATGCGGTTACCGCTTTTTGTACGGTTTCGCTGGAGAGACACCACACGGAGATTATTCTCCAGTTTGTCGAAGACATCAAAAAGCTGGATGAAGTGTCGGAGTGCTACCACATAGCAGGAATGTTTGACTACCTTTTAAAGATTCATGTATGTGATATGGATGCCTATCATCATTTTATCAGCGAAAAACTGGCATCATTGCCCAACATAGGTCGGGTACAGAGTTCCTTTGTCATGTCAGAAATTAAAAATGATCCGGTATTACCTGTTTTGTTATGAATAATTCATTTTAGCAAGAACTCTCGTGATGTAAGATGATAGAATGACCTCTGAAGTGAGTCTCACATGCGAAAATCCCTGGTCTACCCCGGCAGAGGAAGTTGTCAAAACCCTGATTTCGGATCCGGAACATGGCCTGTCGAGTGTTGAAGCTTCGCGTCGGCTGGCTTTGTATGGGCCGAATGAACCTGTTCGTTCATCCCAGCCCGGTTTGCTCAGGATCCTGTTGAAACAATTCGCCAGTCCAATCATAGGCATTCTCGTACTGGCTGCTCAGGTTGCATTTGCATTTGGCGAAACAGCGGAATTTGTCGCCATTATTCTGGTCGTTTTACTC
This sequence comes from Saprospiraceae bacterium, assembly GCA_041628815.1. Taxonomy (GTDB): domain Bacteria; phylum Bacteroidota; class Bacteroidia; order Chitinophagales; family Saprospiraceae; genus JBFKOL01. Next base: position 1,055 of record JBFKOL010000181.1, read on the forward strand.
AACGTAATCATTGGCTTTACTATGGAATGGCAGGCATATCGTTCGGTAGAAGCGCTGTTGAAGTTTAGCCGTACCAAAACAACGGTTATCAGGGATGGTTCGCGCGTGGAGACCGACTCCACCTGCGTTGTTCCGGGAGATATTATCCATTTGGAGGCCGGCGACCTGCTCGTGGCAGACGCAAGGATTGTACATTCCAACAGCCTCGGAGTGAACGAGTCAATACTTACCGGTGAACCTGGCACCATTGAAAAGCAAGAGAATATAGTACCATCCCAAGCCATTCTCGCCGAAAGGAGCAACATGTTGTACAGTGGCACATCTGTTCTTTCGGGCAATGCTTTTGGCATTGTGGTTTCGACAGGTTCTTCGACAGAGCTCGGCAAAATCGGTTCACTTGTGAAGGAGTCTAAAAAAGGAATTGCTCCCCTCGATCAGCGCCTGAGCAGATTGGGAAAGAATCTTTTATGGCTTACATTTCTTATCGTTTTATTGGTATTGTTACTTGGGGTTAGCAGGGGCAATGAGTGGTACCTAATGATTGAAACGGCTATTGCACTGGCGGTGGCGGCTATTCCTGAAGGGCTACCTGTGATCGCCACACTTACCCTTGCAAGGGGTATGATTCGACTTGCCAAAAAAAACGCTGTTGTTAAGTCTCTCCAGGCTGTTGAAACGCTTGGCGAGACCGACGTGATATTCACGGACAAGACAGGCACGCTCACGGAAAACCGCATGAGCATGGACACCATCGTTACCACCTCGGGCAGGTATACGATTAGTGAAGAGAATAGCAGAATTGCACCAACTGTAAAATCTCTGTTGGAGATAGGAATACTTTGCAATGACGCATCTCTTCAAAACGACAAAGAACAGCAAACCGGGGACCCCTTAGAAAAGGCCATCATACAGGCCTACGAGAAATTAATCGGAAATGTGGACTCCTGCCGCCAACAAAACCCAAGAATTGCAGAGATACCATTTGACTTCGAAAAAAAGCTAATGGTGACTTTTCACGAATCAGAGCCGCGTGATTACCTTGCCGTAAAGGGTGCTCCCGAAGCAGTTTTACCCCGATGCAACAAGGTCATGTTGGAAAAGGGAGAGACTGCGCTCCTGATTGATCATCACGACTGGCTTCATAAAATGCACGAAATGGCTTCGGAAGGTTATCGCGTCCTGGCGTTTGCATGCAAAGCACTTGACAATAGATCAGACCTTGATAAAATCCCCGACAACTTGATCTTTCTGGGCCTTGGGGGTTTTTTAGACCCGCCCAGAAAGGGTGTCCGCGCAAACATGCAGCTGTGTAATGATGCGGGTATCAAGGTAGTGATGGTGACCGGCGATCACCCTGAGACCGCCGGTGATATCGCCTCCAAAGTGCACATGATTCCTTCAGGTAAAGTCTCCAAGAGCCTGCATGGCAAAGATCTCGACCGGATGCTCGATGACACGTCTCAACGCGATAGGGTATTGCACACGGATATATTTGCACGTACCAGTCCAACACAAAAACTGGATATTTTAACTCTTTTCCAGAATTCAGGCCACGTTGTTGCCATGACGGGTGACGGAGTAAACGATGCACCCGCACTGAAAAAGGCCGATATCGGTATAGCCATGGGATTAAGAGGTACTGAAGCAGCCAAAGAAGCAGCAGATATCATATTGAAAGATGACTCCTTCACGACTATTGTCACGGCAATACGACAAGGCCGGGTCATCTTCAATAATATCCGCAATTTTGTGGTTTATCTTCTTTCCTGCAATCTCAGCGAAATCCTGGTCATCGGAATCGCCTCATTTCTAGGTTGGCCTCTTCCCCTGATACCACTGCAGATTCTTTTCCTGAACATGGTGACCGATGTATTTCCTGCGTTGGCATTGGGAATGAACAGAGGAGAAGCAGGGCTCATGAAGTACCGTCCCAGAAACATCGAAGAATCAATTATAGGCCCCGCGCAATGGACAACCATACTTATATACAGCCTCGCCATGACCATCGCTGTATTGGGCATCGAAATTATGGCAATCCAGTTTTGGGATTCTGACGATGCCACCATCAATAACCTGACCTTTTATACGCTTATCCTCGTCCAATTGTGGAATGTGTTCAACCTGCCGCATGCACATGTGTCCCCTATCTGGAATGAGGTGACACGCAATCACTATATCTGGTTGGCTATACTGATCAGCCTCGCCGTAGTGGCCACGGCATGGTTCATTATCCCAGTAAGGGAGGCTCTTGGTCTTGTGTCAATCGATATCGGTTATTGGCCCTGGATCGCACTATTCAGCATGATACCTGTAGTGATCATCCAGATTCTCAAAAGAGTGTTTAAGTTGGTGCTTTAAGGGTTTGTCAAGTTCAAGTTCAAGTTCAAGTTCAAGTTCAAGCTCAAGTTTCAGACTCAACCACCTCAACTACTTAAACTACTTAAACTACTCCTCCCATTCCTTCGTAAATTCACAACATGAAAATCAAAAAAATTGATGCTTACTGGCTTTCCGTACCCATACCCGAAAAAGGACAGTGGAGATCGGATTACGGACGTTTGACCGATTTTGACATGTGCCTGGTGGTCGTTACGACAGAGGATGGGCGGCGGGGTCTCGGGGAGGCCAAAGCAGCGGTGGGTGCAACAGGATCATGTGCTTCCATTGTCAGTTGCATAAGACACGAACTGGCACCGGGACTTATCGGAAAAGACGTACACAACATCAATGAAATCTGGGAACGTATGTACAGCGGTTCACGGGACCACTACGCCTTGTCACGAGGCCGTGCCTTTCCCATACTCGGCAACAGGGGGACGACCATTGCCGCCATGAGTGGTATCGATATGGCCCTGTGGGATCTCAAGGGACAAGACCTTGGTGTACCGGTATCTTCTCTGATTGGAGGGGCGGTGCGCCCCGTTATGCCAGCTTATGCAAGTGGTGGCTGGGCCGGCGCAAAAGACATAGGAAATCAACTCGCAGGCTATTGTGAAAAAGGTTTCTCAGCGGTGAAAATGCGGGTTGGGGTAATGGATGAGACTGTAGATTACAGCATAGAACGAGTAGCTCGTGCAAGGGAAGCACTTGGCAAGGACGTCAAAATCATGGCCGATGCACACGGCACCTTCAATTTGCCGGAAGCTAAAAGATTTTGCAAGGCCATAGAATCGGAAAACCTGTATTGGATGGAAGAACCCATAAGTCCCGACAATAAGGTGGCATGCAGCCAACTGAGAACTTTTACATCCGTTCCGATTGCTGCAGGAGAAAGTGAGTTTACCCGGTTTGATTTTCGTGAACTCGTCGAATTGAAGGCCTGCGATGTATTGCAACCGGATGCCGCCATCGTCGGTGGCATCAGTGAGGCGATGAAAATATCAGCTCTCGCGGCTACCTACCAACTCGAATTGGCACCCCACTGCTGGGGATCCATTGTCTCCTTTATGGCAGGCGTACACATAGCCTTTGCCTCGCCAAGTGCAGTAATGATCGAGTTTTCACTAGGTGGCAATCCACTGATGTACGAATTGACCCATGAAGACCCGGGTGTAGAAGAAGGAAAAATCAAAGCTCCTGAAAGACGTGGCCTGGGCCTTACCCTCAATGAAGCATTTGTAAATCGATATGCCAAATCCGTTTGAGCCCACGCCAATGAATAAATACAACGTACTGCTTCTTGAAACGATAGCGGATGAAGCCCATAAACTGCTTGCAACAGCATGCAATATTCTCATGGCACCTGATCCGTCTAGCGGAACACCGATCGCTCAGAAGCACACCATCGACGCCATCGTTACTAGGGGGAAGGGTAAGGTAGACAAATCATTGATACAAGCTTGCAGGCCGCTCAAGGTGATCGCCCGCTGTGGGGTAGGCCTCGATAATATTGATACCGGTTTTGCATCGTCAACAGGCATACCCGTACTCAACGTTCCAGGCAGCAACGCAGACACAGTTGCCGAACATACATTGGGTCTCATATTAAACCTGCAGCGAAAGATTACCGAGGCATCATCTCATGTCCGCGAAGGCAAGTGGTCTTATCGCAACCAGTACGATGGAGATGAGGTCAGGGGTAAAACCATAGGTATCCTTGGTTTCGGAAATATTGGGCAGAAAGTAGCAAAATTAGCTGTTGCATTCGGCATGAAGGTTATTTATTGGGACGTACAGGAAATCCCTGCCAGCTATCAACAAGTGACATTCTCCACCTTGTTGATGAAGTCCGATATCATCACTATTCACCTTCCTTTGACCGGAGCAACAAGGGGCCTGATTGATCGCAATACCATCGCAATGATGGCCAAATGTCCTATAATAATCAATACTGCAAGGGGACCCATTGTCAGCGACAAGGACCTTCTGGACGCCCTACGTGAAGGAAAGGTCAAAGGCTTTGGAGCCGACGTGCTTGAAATTGGTACACCTCCCCAGGGATACGAACTGTTGCAATTGCCCAATGTCATGGTTACCCCACACACCGCCAGCCTGACAAAGACCACGTACGATGAAATGTGCCTTTTTTCGGTCCAAAACACCCTAAAAGTGCTCCATGGTCTTACCATCGATTCGAAATATATCTCGAACAAAAGTGATTTACCTGGATTGGATACGCTCACTTGAGTTTTATGCGCATCAGGTAATCATCACAGGTCATATAGAGTACCGAGAAATCATCATTGAATGCGCAGTTGGACGTGGCCTCACCTGTAAGGATCTTGCCAAGCACCTTGCCCGTTGCATCGAATACCCAGACACCGCCCGGCCCCGTCGCCCAGACGTTACCTTGCGGATCGACTTTCAAGCCATCGGGCAATCCCTTCCCTTCGCTTCCGGTAGCATCATAAAATGGTCGCGCATCATCCACGCCTCCTGTTTCGTTGAGCGTGAAAGCCATCCAGACGCTGGATGCCGGATCTGAGTTGGCCACGTACAGCGTACGTTCATCCGGCGAAAGACCAATGCCGTTGGGACGACTCATAGCGTCGCTGATCAAATCCAGTCGACCTGAAGTGCTGAGACGGTATACGCCCTGAAAGTCAAGTTCCTTGGCGGGGTCATCCACATTGCCCTCCAATCCATATGGAGGGTCTGTAAAGAACAGGTTGCCCTGGCTATCGTAGGTCGCATCGTTAGGACTGTTCAGCCGGGCACCACGAAATTGGTCGGCCAATGTGATAAATCGAGGTGCAGGAGCGTGCAATGCCGCATCCATCCTCGCCACCTGGCGGTCGCCATGTTGGCATAGAACGAGTCTTCCATCTGCATCAAGAAGAAGGCCATTGCTGCCGGGTTCTCCACCGCGGGGCATATCACCTGTATAGCCTGAAGGGTGTAGATACAAGGTCACTCCCTCTTCCTCCGTCCATCGGTGGACATTGTTCGGTGGAATATCCGAGAACAACAGGAAATCACCTTCGGCGATCCAAAGTGGTCCTTCCGTCCAGGTAAAGCCTCCTGCCAGCACTTCTATTACGGCATCCTCAGGTATGAGATGGTCGATGGCAGGGTCGATGCGTTCAACCCTTCCCGTTGTCTCGTATTTGGAGGCCTCTTCGCCACCAACTTGCCGAGAGTTATCGGTGGGTTTGCACGCTATAAAAAGTAGAATGGTTATGAAGATGAACAAGTGTTTCATGGTACCGCAATTCTTGAATCTCGAAAGATAAAACATCTAAGACCAATAAAACCAACTCCTGCGTAATGCAAAAAGTCCATACCCTTGTCAATTGAACATACGTCAATAGTCGATATCCGGATATTGCTTAGCAGATGAAAACTGCCAGAAATGAATGGTAAAAAAATGTGCTTTTATAACCGTCGTAAAAATACATTCCATTCACAGCAGGCTTATCCGGAATGCAAGCCACCCACCTGCCGCCGGGAGATGCCACCCCCCAAATGGAGGTACTCTTCGGTACAACCGTTACCACAAAGATCCTTATATGACCAATTGGAAGGCTATAAAAGACAGAATCACCTGGGATGTCGAAGTTGCTTAAACGGCAAACTCCCAAGTGGCGATCTACTATACATGTCCTTCATCCGATGTCGGATCGACCCTCCGGTTTTCCATCGGCGATGCAACTTCGATATCGAAAATTTTTATGCCCCACGACCCACCATTAATCGGAACGACTCATGACCGCATACCGCGTTTAGAGTCCTATGTGAAAGACTTCAAACCCCTGCCACTTGGCCATATTCAATTGTAAAAAAGAAGAGGCAGGCTCGTTTTACAGGTATTGGATGTCCCGCGACGGCAGGTGATGGATTTTCTGTTTTGGTGTTGAGGAAGAGGGAGTGATTTTGTTGGGTTGCTTTGTTTAGTTTAAGTGGTTTTAATGGCCTGTCCTCGAAGTAGAAGCCTTAGTGGAATTCTTCCGTGTTTAAGTAGTGTAAAGAAGTTTATTAAGCAACTGGGCAACCTGACAACTGATTACGGACAACTGACTGTTGACGACCCGTTTTCCATTCCTTCACTATCTTCAAGGTATACGATAAAGTCGACCATTATGTGGAAAGAAAAGCTCAAAATCTATGATGACCTGGTCTCGCGCTGTTCTGAATTTGAAAGAAAGGGTAAAACCGTACCATATACCAGTGCCAATGGATACATGTTCTCGATTTTAAACAAGGAAGGCGAATTAGGGATCCGGTTTTCAAGGGAGGTACAAAAGAAATACATGGAGGATTGGAACTCGACGTTTTTCAAATCGCATGGAGCCACCATGCAAGGTTATGTATTGGTACCTGACGAAATGTTCGACGATCTGGATGCGTTGGCGAGCTATTTAAAAGAGAGTTATGACTTTGTAATGAACCTGGAACCGAAATAGGTTTTCATGCAGTAAGAGTGACAATGGTTTCATTATGGACGCAACGTGACACCTACAATGCAGAAATGAACAAAGGGATCTGGATCCAGACCCCTTTGTTCATATTATTTGCAATTGAATAAAATATTTAATATTCCGGTAGTACTAAATCAGGTCAAAACGGTCGAGATTCATCACCTTGTTCCATGCCGCCACAAAGTCCTTCACAAATTTCTCCTTCGCGTCGTTGCAGGCATATACTTCAGCTATGGCGCGCAACTCCGTATTGGAGCCAAATATTAAATCTGCCCTTGTACCTGTCCACTTAAAGTCGCCGGAATTCCTGTCGCTTCCTTCAAAAAGGTTGTTATTTCCGGAAACCGGCTTCCAGGTAGTATTCATATCGAGCAGGTTGACAAAAAAGTCATTGGTAAGTGCTCCTGGTCGATCAGTAAATACTCC
>JBFKOL010000182.1:0-8325 GCA_041628815.1 Saprospiraceae bacterium
ATGACCCCGGAAGCTCCTGCGGCAGTAGAAAAGTCCAATGGAGCCTATATGGCACCATGGCTGGAGACAGACGAATGCACTTCCTGCGATGAATGTATCAAATTGAATCCGAACATCTTTAAATACAACAATGACGGTAAAGCCTACATACACAATCCCGATGGAGGGCCCTATGAAGACCTGGTCAAAGCAGCCGAAAAATGCACGGCGAGGGTCATTCATCCAGGGTTGCCGGCAGAGAGGACTTCAAAAGATGTCGATAAGTGGATAAAGAGAGGAGAGAAATACAATTGATGAGACCAGCTATCCGGAAGCATGACTTGGAAGAAAGGAGCATCGATATCAGGTAATAAAACGTTCAGGCACGGAGTTCATCCACCGGAGAATAAGGAGCAGACGAATAAGCTTTCCATCCGTCAATTTCCCTTTTCTCCTACTATCGTTCTCCCTGTAATTCAACACATCGGACAACCCCCGGAACTCATTGTCCGTGAAGGGCAGGAAGTTCAGAGAGGTGAATTGTTGGCGCGATCTAATGGATATATGTCTGTTCCTCTGCACGCACCGGTGGCTGGACGCATCAGGAAAATTGCCAACGTGCCTTCAGTGACCGGAAAAATGATGCCAGGCATTTATTTGGAGGCATTTCCGTATTCCGGACAGGAAGTCATCGAAGGTGTACCCATAAACCATGAAAATGCTTCACCAGATGAAATCCTTAAAGGCATTCAGGAGGCAGGGATTGTGGGATTGGGCGGTGCAGCTTTCCCTACCCATGTCAAACTCAAAGTGCCTGAAGGTAAAAGATGCGACGAACTCATTATAAACGGTGTCGAATGCGAACCTTTCTTGACGACCGATCACAGGGTCATGCTCGAACAAGATGATGACATTTTTATGGGCATAAGGTACCTTTTAAAAGCGACAGGAGCTGGCAAAGTCATCATTGGCATTGAAGCCAACAAACAAGATGCGGCAGATCACCTGGGCAGTCGCATACCCGACGACCTGCCTGTGACCGTCGAAGTTCTGCCGGTCAAATATCCGCAGGGAGCAGAAAAAATGTTGATCACAGCCCTCCTGGGGCGTGAAGTTCCTTCTGGAGGACTCCCCATAGATGTGAACGCTTTGGTAGTGAATGTAGCGACAACAGCCGAAATTGGTCGCCTGTTACCTCATGGCAGGGGAATACAAGAACGCGTAATCACCGTCACGGGTCCGGCCATATCTAGAAAAGGGAATTACCTGGTACCCATCGGCACGCCTCTCCGTTTTGTTTTGGACCAAGTGGGTGTCGCAGAAGACCTGAGCGAAGTCTATATGGGAGGTCCCATGATGGGTGTTGCCATTTCTAACCTTGATATTTCCATTGTAAAGGGCACCAGCGGCATCGTGGCTTTTACTACAAGAGAAATCCCAAGTACACGGAAGATTTATCCATGTATCAAATGCGGAGCATGTGTGGACGCTTGTCCCATTTCGCTCAACCCGTCAAAGCTCGGCATACTGGCCAAACATGAAGCATACGATATCATGACCGACCAGTTTCATCTGATGGACTGCTTTGAGTGCGGATCCTGTTCCTATGTCTGTCCGTCTAACATACCCTTGGTACAGTATTTCAGAATGTCAAAATCTATCGTAAGAAAGAGAAAGGCAAGTCAAAAAACCACGGCCAATGCTTAGCAAGACGTTACATATCAGCACTTCACCGCATATTTCCGAAAGTCGCAGTACGGATGAGATCATGCAAAACGTGGTTTGGGCTTTGATGCCGGCATCGATTTTTGCCGTACTTTCTTTTGGTCTCAGTGCTCTTACCGTGATGGTGACGGCCGTTTTAGCCTGTGTGCTCACAGAGCATCTTTTGTGTCGATGGACGAATCAAGAATCCACTGCCTCTGATTGGTCCGCTGTCATCACCGGACTCTTGCTCGGCATGACATTGCCACCATCATTCCCTGCCTGGATGACATTTTGTGGCGGTGTCCTTGCCATTGCATTGGGCAAGTTCATTTTTGGTGGCCTGGGGTACAATGTTTTCAATCCTGCTCTGGTTGGGCGCGCTGTATTGCAGGCGGCATTTCCCGTAGCTATCACAACATGGCATCCTGCGTTTGCTGAAGGACGGTTCAGCGATTTTCTTTCATCGACTTTTACGCTTCCGTTTTTAGAGCCGCAATACGACGCAATTACCGGAGCAACGCCGCTGGCAGCTTTGAAATTTGATGGGATAAGCACCTCCAATTCCGATATGGCTATGGGACTTATCAGCGGTTCAACTGGCGAAACATGTGCTGTACTTATCCTTGCCGGGGGGCTTTACCTGGTAGCTCGCAATATGATGAACTGGCGAATACCGGCTTCCATACTGGTGTCCGTATTTGTTTTCAGCGGAATATTATTTCTGATAGATCCCGGCACCTATCCATCCCCGGTATTTATGCTTTTCTCGGGAGGTCTTATGCTGGGAGCGGTCTTTATGGCCAGCGATATGGTGGCGTCACCAATTACCTCCATGGGTGTTGTGATCTATGGTACATTGATAGGATTGATCGTAGTGGTCATAAGGATATGGGGTGGTTTGCCGGAAGGCGTAATGTACGCCATTCTTCTCGGCAATGCGATATCACCTCACATTGACAGGTTGATACAACCCAGAGTTTATGGAACCGCAAAACCGGCGACCTCATGAGCAACCAAGAAAACATAGTTAAATCATCCAGTGGCAGTGCCATAATGATGCGAGCAATGGTCGGAATTGGCGTCATGTGTGCTTTGCTTATCGTCTCGACATTTGAAATCACCTTTCCGATCATCGCAAAGAACAAGGCGGAAGCGTTGGAGAAAGCTATTTTCAGGGTGCTACCCGGAATGGCAGAGAAAAAAACCTTCGTTATTGGCGAACAGAACATCATCTCGGAGTTTGATGAGGCACCTACTGACGCTCAAATAATATATGCAGGATACAACGAGCGTGGAGAATTGGTGGGGATGGTTATAGAAGCCAGTGGCCAGGGATTCGCGGATGTTTTACGCATTCTATATGGTTATGATCCTGCCAAGGAAGCGGTGGTTGGTTTCTATGTACTAGAAAGTAAAGAAACACCTGGACTGGGTGATAAAATCGAAAAAGATCCGGCCTTTCTGGCCAACTTCGAAGCGCTGGATGTATCCCTCAACGAAGAAAAGTCGGCATTGCGCAATGCCGTAGTGCCTGTTAAGAAGGGCAGAAAAGTCAATGCCTGGGAAGTGGATGGAATCACGGGAGCCACCATTTCTTCAAGGGCCATTGGTAAAATCATTGGAGAAAGCACCTCCACAATCGTGCCATTGATTTATAAACACAAGACCCTATTTCACCAGGGTGGATTAGAAGGTGATTAAGGCAAACCATGAATGAAGTGAAGCGTACAAACACATTGGAATATCAAGCTCAAGCGCCGGCAACTGATGAGTTCATTAAAGGCTTGTGGAAGGACAATCCCGTATTTGTTCAGGTACTGGGTATGTGCCCTGTCCTTGCCGTCTCAAACACCGCCATCAATGCGCTGGCTATGGGGCTCGCCACGGCCTTTGTACTCCTGATGTCGAATGTCCTGGTGTCTTTGCTGAGGGACTTTATTCCCAAGCAGGTCAGGATCGCATCTTACATTCTGATCATAGCAACCTTTGTGACCATCACGGATTATGTAATTCAAGCCATTAGTGTCGATCTCCACAAGAGCCTGGGTGCATTCATTTCTCTCATCGTGGTCAATTGTCTTATTCTGAGTCGCGCGGAAGCCTTTGCTTCAAAAAACACAGTCTACAGATCGGTAATGGACGCTATGGGAATGGGGGCCGGATTCACATTTGCTCTGTTTTGTCTTGGGGCAGTACGAGAAATCCTGGGAAATGGATCTCTGTTCGACATGGCGATATTTCCTGCCAGCTTTCAGGAATGGGTGGTAATGGTTCTACCAGCAGGAGGGTTTTTTACGCTTGCAGTATGGCTGCTCCTTTTTAATGCAATGAAAGAACGAAAAGAAAAATTATGAACGACGAATCTCTTTGGTACATATTTATCAATGCGAGCCTTGTCAATAACTTTGTGTTGGCATACTTCCTGGGAATCTGTCCGTTCCTGGGTGTATCGGCCAAGCTGGATACAGCCACCAAAATGGGAGGAGCCGTCATGTTTGTCATGTTGATCAGCTCGGTATGCGCTTATGGTATCCATGCGTTGTTGGTAGCCGTTGATGCCGTCTTCCTACAGCTAATCAGTTACATCGTGGTGATAGCTTCCACCGTGCAACTGGTGGAAATGTTCATTAAAAAAATGAGCCCTGCGCTGTTCCGTTCATTGGGGATATTCTTGCCACTGATCACGACCAATTGTGCCATATTGGGATTGGCCCTTTTCCAGACAAATAAAGGGTATGGATTCATACAGTGTCTCATATATGCATTAGGTGCGGGGGCAGGCTTTATGCTGGCACTGGTTTTGATAGCTGGTTTGCGCGAACAGCTGAACTTCGCCGACGTACCAAATGTGGCCAAAGGCACCGCTATTACCTTACTAATTGCCGGCATATTGTCACTCACTTTTATGGGATTTGCAGGGCTTGGCACTCAATAGAAGCGAATATGAATGCTTTGATAACAGGAATTGTTGGAATCGTCGGACTGGTCATCACTTGGGTAGCAGTCCAGCTACTTTGGAAAAAAGAATTTGTTGATTACCTGTCCGATGACGATGTACTGGCCGGGAGAAGCTCCTGCGGCAATTGTGGATGTACGACATCCTGCCAGCCAGGAAAGAATGCTATTTCAAAAGAATTAAATTAAGAATTATGTCCTATCTATCCGATTATAATACAACAGACACCTTTCCAGCTAGTGTGGTAAGTACAAAACGACTCACCCCTGAGGACACCGAAGAGGTTCGCGAGATCATTCTGCAAATTGAGCAATCCGGATTCGATTGTCAGGTTGATCAGAGCTTTGGCGTGCTGGTTAAGCGACAAGATGAATTTGGCAACCGCTTTCACCACAGGTTGTACAGCGTAGCTGATCTGCCTGTCCGCCAGAATGGAAAACAACAGATTACAATGCTCGTCAAACGATGCTCATACGTCGATGAGTTCAACGGTGAACTTTATCACGGTGTAGCGTCTCACTATCTCTGCAACAGGAAGAGAGGTGATAAAATTACCATCACAGGACCGTTTGATTTACCTTTCGATGTACCGGAAGACAAGACAGCCAACCTGATACTTATCGGGATGGGTACAGGAATTGCCCCGTTTCGCGCATTTGTCAAACACATCTATCACAATGTGAAAGACTGGAAAGGAAAGATTAGGCTGTTCTATGGCGCAAGAAGCGGTCTTGAATTGCTATACCTGAACGACAAGGATGGTGACCTGACCAATTACTATAACCGTGAAACATTCGAAGCATTTCATGCACTTAGCCCTAGGCCGCATTGGTCCGACCCAATAGCTCTTGATTCGGCTATTGAGGGCCGCGCAAACGAAATCATAGAAATGCTCTCCCAAACGAATACATACATCTATGTTGCTGGTTATGAAAAGATCAGCCAGATGTTACACAAGGCATTTTCCAATATTTTGGGCTCGAAAGAAAAATGGGAAACGAGAAAAGCGGAACTCGTGGCAGGTAAAAAATGGGCAGAGATTATCTATTGATATGACCATTGCCATCGCCATATTGGTTCTGGGTGGACTGACCGCCCTCTTGGCAGGGATGCTGGTCGTTGCCAATAAGAAATTGTACGTCTATGAAGACCCAAGGATAGACGATGTAGAGGATATGCTACCGCATGCCAACTGCGGAGCATGTGGCTACCCCGGTTGCCGTCCTTTCGCTGAAGCTCTTGTTAAAGGAAGTGTCCTGCCGGGCAAATGCACGGTGAGTTCGGATGAGGGGCGAAAGCGCATTGCCGACTTCCTGGGAATTGATGTGGGTCTGGAGGAAAAATGGGTTGCCAGGCTCGCATGCGCCGGAGGCATCAATGTAGCGCGTAACCGGGCCACCTATGAGGGGCTGTCCACCTGTCGTGGAGCATCGCTCATTTCCGGAGGCGGGAAAGGATGCTTCTGGGGATGTCTTGGGTTTGGAGATTGCGAGGCGGTATGTGACTTCGATGCCATCAAGATGAGCGAATATGGTCTGCCGGTAGTCAGTGAAAACCTCTGCACTGCATGTGGAGACTGTGTGGAAGTGTGCCCCAAAGACCTGTTCTCCCTGCATCCGGTCAGCCACCGGTTGTGGGTGGCCTGTAAAAATCTCGAAGCCGGAGACGGCGTGCTGGAAGAATGCCAGGTAGCATGTACTGCATGCGGGAAATGTGCCATGGATGCCCCGGGGGAATTGATCGCCATGGTACATAACCTTCCTGTTATCAACTATTCGGAAATGCATGACACACAAATCCCTATACAGAGATGCCCCACGGGCGCAATCGTTTGGCTCGAAAAGGACGGAACCGTAGTCAAAGGCCGCGAAAGCAAAAAAATCATCCGGAAGGGAGAAAGAAGTGTAGGATATAGTTAAATTCTGAAATCAGAATTATTGTTGTCCGGGGAATCGGCCAACATGATTCTAATAATACTTTTGATCGCAAAAGTATTCAAAACCTGCCTGCGGTCAGGCAGGCTCGTGCTGCTGAATATGGCGGGAATTGAGTACCGTTTCGGGCTCTAAAGTTCATGCTCTAATGGTTTCGGTATAGAAAAATACCTGCTTCTCCATCCTGCTTTTTGCAGGCGTGACCTCCGTAAGGCCTATATTTCTTACGAATACTTCGTCTGAAATTGGTAAATGCGAAGGAAAAGCCCCGCCTGCGCTTGTACAAGTGAATTATGGCAGCGGGCAGGCCTGCCCGTCCGCAGGCGGGCGCAACGTGACTGAGCGCTAGTGAAGGAATCCCGCCATTACGGCGGGAGTATTTTTACTCCTGATCGCCATTGACAGCAGCATAGGTCCTCCTTGGTAAAACGTGATATCAACAAGAAATGCATTGAAAATCGCACTTGAATGTCATTGAAGCGAATTGAAATAAAAATGAGGGGGGTGCTTTTTAGCCCTTTATCAAAGAATGCTGATTATCAGTCACTTATATCAACAAAGTAGGGTCATTTGAGATTTTACCGGACAGTAATGAATCAGAATGATGATTTTCTTAGCGCCCAGCACCCAGCACCTAGTAAATTGACTCCACTAACAATCTTTTTAGCATTAATGACAGCATGGATTTACAGCTTCATTAAAGCTGCCATTCCAATCAAGCAATTCCAATATCTTCGAGTTCTGCCTTTTCAATATTGACAATCTTTCTTGCCACGGGGTCCCAGTCTACGCGTTTTCCGGTTCTGTAAGCGATGGTTGACATATGTGCTGCAATGGCTTCCTGGAAACCTTCTTCTATGCCACAACTTACCCCATGCCCATTGCGAATGGCGCTGAGCCATTCACGCATATGAAGGAATGTTGAATCAACGCGTTTCCCATCGCGGTACGTATACATGAGGCCCTTATCAGCAAAGTACTTGGCAGTGGCTCCGGTAATGCCATCCACACCTTTAGCAGCTGGATTGTAAGCATACATGGGCACATCCGAACTGATGATTTCATCTTCGAACATCTTACTGTAACGGGTGGATCTTGGGTCCGGATAGACCATCAGCTGTGCACCGAGTTCAAGGGTTGCATCGTGACCCATAAACAAGGTCGGCCTGCTGTACTGGTTACCCAATGTTGCACTGTATATGAAAGTCATTCCTTTTTCTTTTCCGGCTTCCTGTGAGCCTCCAAGGAAAAAGTTGTTGTACTCCATAATGACTTGTAACACATCGGGGACTGTTCGTCCATCCCGGTGCGTATAAATTCCTCCTGAACACACCACACTATCAGGTATCCCCATTTCCAATAGGCAATTGACACGATCGTAATCGTGGGTTAGCAAGTCTCCGGTCAACCCGGTTCCGTATTCCCACCATTTTCTCCAACGGAAAAAATGTTCTTTGTTAAATGGTATTTGCGGTGCATTGCCCAGGAATTTGCCCCAGTCGATGGTCTGTGGGCTCGCCAATTCATGAATATCATACTGCCATGCGCCATTGTCGTCGTTGCGATTCGTATTGGTCTGTATGAGTGAAACATGTCCAAGGACATTTTTCCTGATGATCTCCCTGGCTGTTAGAAAGCTTTGGGTTTGGCGGTGTTGATGGCCCAACTGGAAGACAATGTCTGAATTCACGACGGCATCATAGAGATCATAAGTCTCCTGAACCTTATGGGTCATGCATTTTTCCACAT
>JBFKOL010000183.1:0-8303 GCA_041628815.1 Saprospiraceae bacterium
CAAATTGAGATACGTTTTCCTGGGATGTTCACTGCGGAGTGTTGAGGCCCCAAGGTGGTAAACGACCGACTGCGGTACATAGGCGCTTGCATATCCAAGATTCTTTAGTCGCCAGCAAAGATCAATTTCTTCCTGGTGCGCAAAAAAGTCTGCATCGAAACCTCCGACTTTTATAAAAAGTTCCGTTTTCATCATCATGGCTGCCCCCGAAGTCCAAAATATTTCGGACTCGTCATCATATTGTCCGTGGTCTACTTCAACATGATCAAATACTCTTCCCCGGCAGTATGGGTAACAAAGCGCATCCAAATAACCGCCCGCTGCCCCGGAATATTCAAATTTGTCCTCTTCTCGTTGGGAGCGGATTTTGGGTTGAACAGCAGCTACCTCGGGGTGAGCGTCCATAAACCTGATCAACGAGTCTGTCCAGCCCGTTGTAACCCTTACATCATTGTTCAAGAAAACGATGTAATTCGTCCTAATCAGGTGTATCGCATCATTATAACCACCGGTGAATCCTTTGTTTTCTTTCAACTCAACAATGTCTACGTCGGGGTAGTGCTTTCGGACATAGTCTACAGAACCGTCTGTGGATGCATTATCGATTAATAGTAGCTTGGCATATGAGGACCTGTGTGTAACAACGGAAGGAAGAAATCGCTTCAAAAGGTCCATACGATTCCAATTTAAGAGGGCAATGGTAACGAGGTGTTTAGAAGGATTGTAGTGCAGCTGAAAAAAAATTTTTACTTCGGTTTGATCGAAGGCAATGTGTCTTAATAACTCCTTTTTAGATGGGAAATTTTCATCGGCACGGATGAAACGGTGAAGGAATACGGTGATCTCTTCATCGTAAAAGGGAAGGTCAAAATGATGGAGAAGATGGATCTCTATGCTCAGATCATGGTCAACCTGCAGCGTTTGACGTCTGCCGATATACAACATGCCTTGAAAAGTATCTCCTTGTAGCAAGGCGGTGGCGGCATAAGTCCCAGGTCTCGGTATGATCTTATCCGGGTCAGAAATCAATATATTTGCCGTTGGAAAACCGAGACTTTTGGCAACTTTTTTGCCGTGGATTACCGTGCCTGATATTCGGAATGGTTTGGAAAGGAGTTTATTCGCTTTCTCGACTTCTCCTGTTAATAAATGGTTTCTTATCCTGGTCGAGCTGATCTTAAGTGAGTCAATTTCATGTTCGGGAATTTCTGTAATGGAGAAATGACCCTTCTTTTCGTAAGATCTCAGCAAATTTATATCCCCTTCTCTGTTCAAGCCAAACCTGTGATCGTATCCGATGATAAGATGAACCGGATTGATCTTTTCTATGATCACTTTTTCAACGTAGTCATAAGGATTGATTTGGGAAAACTCGACGGTGAAAGGAGCTACTATGAGATGTTCAATACCGCATTCCTCTAAAAGAGAAATTTTTTCTTCGAGAGTGGTGATTAGTTGCAAGGAACCGTCCCTGGGAAAAACTACCTTTCTGGGATGAGGGAAAAATGTCAGTACGACTGAAGTACCATTCATGGATGATGCAGTCCTCATGAGTTGGCGTAGGATCATGCGATGACCACCATGCACTCCGTCATAAGCCCCGATCGTCAATACCGCATTTTTAAAAACCGGAAGTTCCTCTAAAGAATAATATACCTTCAATTTGTTCCTCTCCGTTTGGGCAAAAGAAAGAATATTATCACGGAATCAATAGCTTTCTTCTTTAAAAAGCAACTGATCCTCTTGGTAGGATTACTCGACCACGCCTGCAGCATCATTTTTGTCTTGAAAGATCTGTAAAGCTATATCAATTCAATATGCATTAGCTTACATTTGTGATCCAATCATGATAGATAACAATAAGGTAGTTGAAATACTTAGGGGTGTTCAGGATCCAGCCACTGGTCTTGATCTCATAGGTGCACGTCGAGTGAGCGATTTAAAAATCGACGGCAACCAGATCTTCTTTACACTTAAAGTCCAGGATCTCTCCCAGGAAGCTAAATTCCAGATCAATGCGACGTGTTATAACCTCCTGAAGGATACTTTCAAGAATGCAGAAATCCACATTCACTTTGCACAGGGTGGAGGTGACAAGACCGTGTTGCCACAGGTAAAACACATCATTGCTGTAGGCAGTGGAAAAGGTGGGGTGGGGAAGTCAACCATTGCGGTGAATCTCGCCATAGCCCTTAAGAACCAGGGATATAGAGTCGGATTGATGGACGCAGACCTCTATGGTCCGTCCATTCCTACCATGATGCAATTGCACGATGTTAAGCCAAAGATCAAGGAGATTTATGGGAAGCCCAAGCTCATACCGGTGGAGCAATATGGGATACATCTGATGTCCATTGGCTTCATAGTAGATCCCGAACAAGCCGTAATTCTGCGGGGTCCGCGTCTGAGTGGTATCATCAAGCAATTCGTAAACGACTGCATATGGCCAGAGCTGGATTTTTTAATAGTTGACCTGCCTCCTGGAACCGGGGATATCCAGCTTACCCTTGTACAATCTATACCACTAACCGGAGCTGTGATAGTTACTACTCCTCAGAAAGTAGCTCTTGCGGATGCTGTCAAAGCAACCAACATGTTCCGTATTGAGTCTATCGACATTCCCATTTTAGGTATCGTTGAAAACATGTCGTGGTTTACCCCCGAAGAGTTGCCAGACAATAAATATTACATCTTCGGGAAGGGTGGTGCAGAGCGTCTTGCCGAAAAGTATAAGACCCTTGTCCTTGCCCAGGTGCCACTTATACAGAGCATTCGTGAGAACAGTGATTCAGGTAAGCCCGGCACGCTGGACGCCGGTAATCTTATCACGCCAATATTTGACGAAATGGTGCGCAAATTCGAGTTGCAGCTTCAACGAAGGCTTGAAAACCAGGGTCCCACCAAAATTGTTCAGGTTTCCCGCGGATAATTATGACCAGACAAGAGCTTATACAAAGTATCAGGAACCAAAAATCCGTGCTGTGTGTAGGCCTGGATACAGATATCAATCGAATCCCCGAATGCATCAAAAATCAATCTGACACGCCCGTCATTGAATTCAACAGGCGAATAATTGACGCTACCGCCGACCATTGCATTGCCTATAAATTCAACATCGCTTTTTACGAGTCAAGGGGTAAGGAGGGTTGGGAGGAATTGGAAGCTTCCTTAGAGTATGTGCCCGATCATATTTTCACCATTGCTGACGCCAAGCGTGGTGATATCGGAAATACATCACAGATGTACGCCAAAACTTTTTTTGAGACATTCGATTTTGATGCCATCACGGTAGCACCATATATGGGCATGGATTCGTTGAAACCTTTTTATGCATATCCGGGAAAATGGGTAGTCGTCCTCGCATTGACCTCGAATGCCGGCAGTGCTGATTTTCAAATGTTAGAAACCGGTGCGGGCAAAAAACTCTACGAGCGTGTGCTTTCTAAAGTTGCCGAAGAAGGCAACATCGAGAATACAATGTTTGTAGTCGGTGCCACCAACGCGGAATATCTCCGGAGTGTAAGGGCCATTGTACCCGATCACTTTCTGTTGATCCCGGGCATCGGTAAACAGGGTGGAGACCTTAAAGAGACAATGACGCTTGGACTTAATAATGAGTTTGGTGTGATGATCAATTCTTCGAGAGGAATTATCTATGCGTCTGAAGGCGATGACTTCGACATGGAAGCACGAAGAGAGTGCCAACGTCTCAATCAACAGATCCGTCCCTTTCTCAGGCAAATTTGATGACACTGCAACGATTCTTGGCCATATAGGTCCTGACCAGTCCATTGGCTTCCGGATATGAAAATCTTTGGGTCACATGCTCGATCCATTCCGATGATGTGCTGATCATGCTTTCGGCATCGATAAACCCATATCCCTGCAGTTGACCCTCCATTATCAATACAAATGATTTCTCATCACGATGTCTTCCGTCTCCAAGAAGGACAAAGTCATCTTCAAATTCCTGCTGGACTTCAGAGATAAAATGATCTACCACGCCCTGCCGGTCGCTGAAAAAATCTTCACATCCATCCTGGCAATGACAGGTGAATATTCTTGAGGCCGACTTAAATTCCTTTTGACAGATACCGTATTGTAATATGGACGATTGGACAAATCCGTCTGCGCTTTGTTTTGAGCCAAAAAGCTTTATCTTTTCATACTTCATATCGTTTTTGGTATTATGCCTGGCGATTCTGAAACTGGGTTGATGATGGCCAATTGTTGTTTGTAGGTACAATGCAAAGGGATAGTTTGTGCGACGCAAAGAGCGGTTCAATTCAGGTTTGCGGGTTTTTATCTCATGCAACTCCAGGAGCAATGCCACCAGTTCACTTCCTGTCTCGACGTATTCCAGTTTGTGCACCCGGTGGTATATATTCATGGATTTGCGACTCATCTTACGGAAATGCTGGAACAATCGCTTCCTGATGTTTTTGGCTTTACCAATGTACATGACGCGATCGTTCTGGTTATAGAGATAATAGACGCCCGGGGACTCTGGAGCATCATGCATATCGTCAATGGAAATGCCTTTAGGCAATATACTTGCATCGATTCCTTCATTGATGATTTGTTTCAAATGGAAGCTATCGCAATGCTCTTTCATCAGAATTTTGAACAATTCGTAGGTGGCATAGGCATCTCCATAAGCCCGGTGCCGGTTGATGATTGTCAATTTAAAATGTTCGATTAACCCATCGAGTCCGTAAGACGGCAGGCCCGGCAGCTGGCTTTTAGTCAGTTTGATGGTGCAAAGCCGTTTTTTATTGAAAGGGTAACCCAGGTTAGCAAATTCTTCCTTGATGAAACTGTAGTCAAACCTCACATTATGTGCTACAAATACGCACCCCTCTAACAATTCTATGACCTTTTTACCCACTTGATAAAACTTAGGAGCTTCACGTACCATTTTGTCATCAATTCCTGTTATGCGCGTAATAGAGGTTGGAATGGAACGTTCTGGATGAATAAGACTTTGAAATTCTTCAATAACTTGTACGCCATCGGTTACAATAACGGCAATTTCAATAATCTTGTCCCGCGTATGCAGGCCTCCTGTCGTCTCTATATCGATTATGGCGAATTTCTTCATCTTTAGGTATTTACAAATGTATCATATGTTGCAGGGATTTGTTTTCGCATTGATTGTTTTATTCATCAGCCCGGCTTGCCGGAAGAATATGAATCCGTCCGACACAGGAAACAACGGAGTACTAGTGAGTGAGATTCTTCCAGGCAGTCACCGTATGGGTGCCTACATGGACAAACTCAAAGGGAAGGCTGTGGGCCTCGTGGTAAACCATACCAGTACTGTTGGTGAGCGACATCTGGTAGATACTCTCCTGTCGTCAGGAGTGAACGTGCGGGCTATATTTACCCCCGAACATGGACTATCGGGCCTTGCAGATGCCGGTGAAAGCGTGGCGGACGGAATGTATAAAGGCAATATACCAGTCTTTTCACTCTATGGGTCGAGCAAAAAACCCTCCCCGGAATCTCTTACCGGCTTGGATCTTATGGTATTCGATATTCAAGATGTAGGGATTCGTTTTTACACCTACATTTCGACGCTGCACTATGTAATGGAATCTGCCGCCGAATCGAATATTCCCCTGATGGTCTTGGACAGGCCCAATCCTAACGGATATTATATTGATGGACCCATCCGCGAAGAAGGACTTATTTCTTTTGTCGGTATGCATCCAGTACCTGTAGTTTACGGTATGACCATTGGCGAATATGCTTTGATGATGAATGGAGAAAGGTGGCTCAAAGACGGTATCCAGGCGAATGTGGAGGTGATACCTTGTTTGGGCTACGATCACAGCAGTCGCTATGTATTACCTGTGGCCCCTTCACCTAACCTTCCCAATGAAAGAGCGGTATTGCTCTATCCCTCTCTTTGTCTATTCGAAGGAACGGTCTTTTCGGTTGGCCGGGGTACCACCAAACAGTTTCAGCTCTTCGGTCACCCGGAATACCGGGACACAGGGTTTTCGTTTACTCCTGTAGTTTCTCCAGGGGCAAAAAACCCCAAACACCAGGACCGTCAATGCTATGGTGAAGATCTAACGTCGCTAGACCCGGAAGAAATTCGTCAATGGGGTAGTATCAACCTGGGATACCTGTTAAAGACCTACCGTACATTTAAGGATGACAAGCGGCGCTTCTTTAATGAAAATAATTTCTTTGATAAACTAGCTGGTACAGAGCTTCTTCGTCAGCAAATAATCCAGGGATTGAATGAGGAAGAAATCAAAGCCTCTTGGCAAAATGGCCTCTCAAACTTTCTTGGTATTCGTTCCAAATATCTTCTCTACGATGATTTCAAATCCTGATTGTCCACTGCATCCTGTAATCCCACAGGTTGCTGTGATCCCTCTTCGCTGTGTAGCCGAGTCGGCATTCCAATGATGAATTGCGACTTGTAGACCATTTCACCTGTAAATAGCTTCTGAACCCTTCACCTTCAAAGGACGGAATCGCAAAACGGCCTGTCAGGTCATTTTCAAACGCATAGATACGCACGCTGTAATTCTGTACATCGAAAAGGCAGGCTCTCATCTTCAGATTCAATCTTGACCCTAATGGTGTGTACAAAAGATCCAGGTACCAAAGCCATCCTCGGAGAATCTCGGTTTGAGGCCTGTTAACCAGACGGGATCTTTCAAAGCGAGAACGTAGTGACCATCCGCTTGTGAAGTGTTTTTCCATATGGACTCTCAAGCGGTGTCTTACAAGTGTTGAAAGTTGACCGAAAGCTGAGGAAGTGGTGATGTTCTGTAGTTTAAGTTCATAGCGATACTGCATATATGCCAAAACTTTCTTTTTGTTTGTATAAGAAAGACGAAGCATCGCTTCTTTGCCTGCCGACGGTACTAATACCTCGTTTCTTTTCCATGGATGATTGAAAATGTCGACATATCCGGAAATCATGAAATGCTCTGCCGGAGAAAGTGTTAGTGTCAGGAACAAGCCATTTTCATTATTGGTGGATGACACTTCACCAAATCCTCCTGAAGCATATGAATGGTAGTTTGGAGCATAACGTCGCATGAGCAATCCTATACCCACACTTGGATGCAGTGATTTCATCAAGCCAATTACCCAGGCTGTACCTCCCGGAAAACTTTTAGCATATTCTCCAAAAAAGAAAGTTCTTTGCCAGGTAAGTGAGCAATCAAATGAGGTGTTGAAGAGGAGATTCCCGCGAAATCTGTTAATGGTGTCTCGCGGCATCCAACCAGGTGTGAAATGGTGCCTTATGGCTTGAAGTCCGACACTGCCGCTTTGATCTTCATAGTAGATCCTGGCTCCACCAACGAGTCCTGTGGCAGTACCTTTTCTTGACAATTCATCACTTGTCCTGTGGAGACCAGAGGTGAGTATGGAGCTGAAGGTGTTGCTTGCACTGGAGTCGTTCATTCGTACATCCAGCAGCCTTCGTGAAATGAATGATATAGCTCGTAGTTGCCTGCTCCATTGCCACTGTGCTGCAATTCCGTGGTAATAATTGTGTTCTCCGTATGATTGATGAAGACGAAGCAAAGGTCCGCTTTTTGCCATGTCTTTTATTTGACCGGATTTGCCAAGTCTAAAGGCTGCATTTTGTATCAAACCTTGGCCGAAATGTACCCTGTAATGACCTGCGATGACGCGTTTCAAAAACCTTGACCGTGGTTTCCATTCGGCGAAATAGCCTATGTGGTCAAAAGGCTTGAGATGGTTTTGAAAACCCCACGGTTCACCAGGATCTTTTTCTGCCAGGATGCCCATCTGCATACCATGAGACGGATAAAACAGCCACTTCAAGCGAATTCCATCCCGACTTCCCAGGTAATCATTATCACTAGCTGACATGTCAGGTGCCCATTGTATCCTGAAGAGATGCCTGATATCTTTTCTGGATGCCACTGAAAGATGTGAAAAGCCGTGTACAACATAGACATAGGGGAGAATGGATCTGATTGTTTCATTACTGAGACCGGGTACTGCCTGCAATTCTATTTTATGGATAAAAGGGCCGAAGCGTTCGCGGTAGCTAAGGAGAAGAGAAATTTCTTCATGCGTCAGAAAGGTCAATTTGTTGAGATCTTGCCTCTCAGCTTTGTTCAGATCTATTTTTTTTATCTGCAGATCGTCCATGATCTCAGACCATTCTTCCACTTCACCAGGTCGTTTCAGCACGTCATCAGTTAATGTCTCATTCCATCTCTCTAAGCGATACCCGAACTGTTGTACCTGACCAAAAATGGGTGCGGGGCGAGATGAGAGGTGATAGACGATGAAAACTG
>JBFKOL010000184.1:0-8221 GCA_041628815.1 Saprospiraceae bacterium
AAGGATGGCCGTTTCCAGGTGTTCCTGTAGCAGAAGGTCCCCAAAATCCCTGTGATCGACAGTGTTCTCAAGATTCCGGTAGTAAAAGTCTCCTGAATAGTCGACCTTGTCCGACAGCCTGTGAAACCAACCCAGCGAATAATTATCAGCTGTTACAGGCTGGATGTGGCGGTTGCTGACTTGCCAAATATCCACAGGGGTTGGAGACGTTGCATTGGAAAGCAGGTGTAGATATTGATACAGCCTGTTGTAAGAAGCCTTAAGGGAAAAATTGTCGCTAAACGCGAATCTTAAAGATATACGAGGTTGCAATCCATGATAGGAATGCATAACAGCCCCTTTTGTAAAGGACTCGGTAGATACGACTCTGTTCGGATCGTAAAACGAGTCGTCCTCGTAGGTTTTAATTATTCCTGGACCAAGTTGCTGAAAGATTGAATAACGCAGGCCGAAGTCCACAGAAAATTGGTCGGTGATTTCCCATTGGTCGTTGATGTACAAACCGATCTCGCGGCCTCTTTCCTTGTCTATCGTTCTAGCAGGCGTTTGAGATCCGTCTAACGGTGTAAGCTGCTCTGGAGAAGTGTCGTAGTGGATCCATTCGGCTCCCATCCGCAAAATGTGCCCGGAATTCTCGTAAATTCCCGAGGTTTTCAACTGGAGGTAATGAACCCCGGATTGAAGTTCAAAAGCCAGCGGCCCGGATGGCTCAAACTGATTGTTGTTCAATTCACCGTAAGCCATCGACGCGGCTAACGACAAGTTTTGATTTTCTATTCTTTTGTACTGGATTCCGGCTATCCGATTTTGCCATGAAAAGCCAAATTGCTGTGAGAATTTAAACCTGTCATAACTTTGAAAATACGATGCGAAGAGTTTGTCCTTACTACCGATTTTATGACTGTATTTGAAATGAAAATCATTGAATCGGGCCTGGCTGTTCTGAATATCAAGGTCTTCCACATTGCTCTTTAGCCAGGCTGCATATGCCAATCTTCCGGAAAGTATTAATGAGCTCACATTTTTTTGAACAGGCACCTCCAGCGCCAGCTTACTCGAAATAAAGCCCGTGCTTCCGTGAAACCGGATGCTCTTGTAGTCTCCCTCCTTTATATTGACATCTAAGACAGAAGAGATCCTGCCTCCGTACTGCGCTGGAATGTGTCCCTTGTGAAGAGACGTATTCAATACGATATCTGGGTTAAAGGTGGAAAAAAAACCCAGAATGTGCGAGGGGTTCATCAAAAGGAGACCATCCTGCAGGATCAGGTTCTGATCTATGGAGCCTCCCCGGACGTTGAAACCAGAAGCCCCCTCACCTATGGTCGTAACACCTGCAACGGTCAACAAGCTTTTCACAACATCCGCCTCCCCCATAAAAGCACTTAGCTGTTTGATCTCACGGCGTCCCAATTGTTCCAGGCCCGTGATGACTTCTTTGATCTCAGCTTGTGCCGATTGTCCAGAAATGACAATTTCGTCGATCATGTGTGCCTTTGGGGCTAAGGCTATATACCACTGGTCCTTGCCTTCTACGGAAATATGGGCAGCATAAGTTTCGTGGGTGATACTCGTAATTTGAATGTCATAGTTAGCCTCATCAAGGTTCAGTCGGAATTTCCCCTCTTGGTCGGTGATTTCAAATTGACTCGTAGTCAGGTTGAGTACCATGGCATTCATTACTGCCTCGTTGGTTTCCCTGTCCAATACGAATCCATCTATCACAATAGTAGAATTTCGCTGAAAATCTTCTGTACCCAAAACAATACTATCGATTTCAATTCCCACCTTTCGTGCTGCTCGAATTCCCGTTGTATCCTCGTTCCTTTCTTCAAAACCCTCCTCCAGAAATCCCGGAAATACAATGAACTTTCCATGATCATATTCACGGTAGGTCAATTGATGATCACGGCATATAATCTTTAAAACATCTTTCAATTGAATACCGTCGAAACTATACGTGTTCTTACTCGATGTGATATTGGCATCATTGAATCGAATGACTACATTGTAATGGTTACCCAGATGAGAGAAAATATAATCTAACCCTTCATCTTCGTAGTCCATAGTGACAAGCTGGTCCATCTCTTCCTGTCCATAAACAACTTGTATGAAAGCCAATGCCAGAACGATTGAGAATATTCTCATCGACACCGTTCTGTAATCCAATCCTTGATGAGTTCCATTACCTTTTCTTTCTCCGGTTCGTTGATTAATTCGTGATAGGCGCCTGCTATGATCTCAATTTGTTTGTCAGATGAAGACACCTGCTCATACATTTTCATAGATCCTTTTGGGTTTGTCAATTTATCTGCCCCTCCATGGATGACCAGCAAAGGGCAAGAAATCTTTTGAAAAGAAGCGTTGGCAGCATCAATTGTTGAAATCATTTCTGCTGCCATCCGCGCCCTCATGCCGCCAAGATATACCAGAGGATCATTGGAATACTTTTCGACAACTTCCTGGTCCCTTGATAGGTATTTTTTCTCGAGTTTTTCCGTGGGAAGCTTAGGAAAGAGTTTACTCAAAAGGGGAATAATTTTGAGCAGAAGTGGAGAAATATCATCATCCAGTTTAAGGGCAGGACCACTGAGGACAACACCTGTCAATCCATCTGTTCCATATTCCTGACAATACCTGGTGACGACAAGCCCGCCCATACTGTGACCCATGAGAAAAACGCGTCGTCCTTCAGAAACGAATTTGATCACATGTTTCAGATCATCAACGAATTTTGTAAATCTATCGACGTATGCCCGGATTCCCCCTGACATTCCATGCCCCCTGAGATCGTAGGATCTTACGTCAATTCCAAATTGTGTAAGGTAACTGGCGAAATGTGCATATCGCTGACCATGTTCTGCATAACCATGAACAATGACCAAGAGAGCATCGTGCCTATCGGCATCCCACCTATGCATATGCAAGGTCATTTGATCGGGCAAAGTCAGTTTGGATGTGGAATAAATCATGGACCAAACATACAAAAGCCACCCCAAAAGATTGGGGTGGCTTTTGTATAGACCAAATGGTAATAAACTACTATCCTCCGAAGTCGTCGAAAGAAATATTTTCTTCCGGTACGCCAAGTTGATCGAGAGTCCGTATTACCGAGGCATTCATGGCTGGAGGCCCACAGAAATAGTACTCTATCTCTTCCGGTTCAGGATGATTCTTTAAGTATTGCTCATAGCAAACGTTCATGATATAACCTTTAAAACCGTCACCTGGGGCGTCAATGTTATCTTTCACCTTCCAATTGTCTTCTGGAAGAGGATTGTCGAGCGCTACATAAAATCTGAAATTTGGAAATTCCTTTTCTATCTTTCTAAACTCTTCGATGTAGAAAAGCTCGCGTTTCGTGCGACCTCCATACCAGTATGAGACCTTGCGATCTGTGGTCTTCAGCGTATGAAAAAGATGGAACAGGTGAGATCTGAGAGGTGCCATTCCGGCACCACCACCAATATACACCATTTCCTTTTTGGTGTCTTTTATAAAAAATTCTCCATACGGACCTGAAATGGTGCATTTATCACCGGGTTTTAAGTCGAAAACATACGAAGAACATACACCTGGGTTGACGTCCATCCATCCATTCTTTGACCGGTCAAACGGCGGCGTCGCAATGCGGATGTTAAGCTTGATGATGTTACCTTCCGCCGGATGATTAGCCATGGAATACGCTCTAAATTGAGGTTCATCATTGACCATGCGCAGATCCCACAACTTGAATTTATCCCATTCGGATTGAAATTTGTCCGGTGAATCGTGGAAATCAGGGTGGGCCGTTATCTCCATGTTCTTATAGTCAACGGTTATCTCGGGTACGTCTATCTGAATGTATCCTCCACTTTGAAAATCTAACTTTTCGCCTTCCGGAAGTTTGACTACAAACTCCTTAATGAAAGAGGCCACATTGAAATTGGATACAACCTCACATTCCCACTTCTTGATACCAAAAACTTCTTCAGGCACTCTGACCTCCATATCTTCCCGCACCTTTACCTGACAAGCCAGACGCTTATGTTCTGCAACTTCTTTCCTGGTGAGATGATTTAGTTCTGTGGGAAGTACTTCACCCCCTCCACTATCGATATGACACTCACACATGGCGCAGGTACCCCCTCCACCACATGCGGAAGGAAGAAAAACATTGCTGTCCGATAGTGCTGACAGAAGAGAGGATCCGGGCTTGACCAATAGGGGATTTTGGTTGTCACCGTTAATGACAATTTTTACATCTCCCTGGGGTACAAGTCTCTTATTGGCATAAATCAACATAAATGACAATGCCAGAATTACAGCAGTAAAAACGAGAATGGCAAGTATAATTTGCAAGATCATAATGTCTCTAATCTTTATTTCTATCCAATGTTAATTTCCACTGAACGCAGACGGATCAATACCCAAAAGACTCAAAAAGGCCATACCCATCAATCCAGTGAGCAAAAAGGCCATACCCAATCCCCTCAAAGGAGCTGGAACGGCTGAATACCTGATTTTTTCCCTTATGGCTGCCAATGCTACTATGGCCAGAAACCATCCAAATCCACCACCCAGTCCAAATGCGACCGATTCACTAAAAGTATATTCCCTGGTAACCATGAAAAGCGAACCGCCGAGGATTGCACAGTTAACCGTTATCAATGGAAGGAAAATACCCAAAGAATTATACAAAGCAGGTGAAAACTTCTCTATGACCATTTCAACTAGTTGAACCATCGAAGCAATCACAGCAATGAACAGAATGAACCGTAAAAAGGTCAGATCCATCCCGAAAATGCCGCCCTCATCAAGTAAAAATGTACTGATCAACCAGTTGATCGGCATCGTAATACCCAATACAAAAATCACGGCCAGGCCCAGACCGAAAGCCGTTTTTAATGATTTAGAAACGGCGAGGAAAGAACACATTCCAAGGAAATAGGATAGAATGAGGTTTTCAATAAATGCCGCCTTTATGAATATATTGATTAATTCCATATTGACTTGTTTTAGGAAATATCAACCAATTTTGCATTATAACTTCTGTGAACCCAGATGAGTATTGCTATGATGAACATAGCAGCTGCCGGAAGAACCATGAGGTTGTTGTTTTGATACCAACCAAAAAGGAAATTCTCAGTGGTATTGATAAGGTATTCTCCGGTAGGTCCTATCAGCTTCGCTTCAATGGGTGTACCTGCCAGGAATGTACCTTTTCCAAAGACTTCCCTTATGATGGCCACGATAATCAAGATTACCCCATATCCCAATCCATTACCTACTCCATCCAGGAATGACTTCCAGGGCGAATTCGCCATTGCAAAAGCTTCGAGACGCCCCATAATGATGCAGTTCGTTATAATCAGACCAATAAATACCGCAAGCTGTTTGTATACCGGGTAATTAAGCCACTTAAGCGTAAGCTCGACGACGGTAACCAGGAAGGCAATGATCACGAGCTGGACAATCATCCTTACCTGCTTGGGAATGGATTTGCGCAAAAGCGAAGTAAAAAGATTTGCGAAGGCACAGACAAATATCACGGATATGGCCATGATGATTGACGGGAAGATCAATGTAGTCACAGCCAGCGCACTGCATATCCCCAACACCTGTACCGTAATGGGGTTATTGTCGTTGAGAGGATCGGTGAGGAGTTTTCGTTCCTTCTTTCCAAAGGGAATAACAGATTCCTTTTTCTTCACAACTGTCTCAGCCATATTTAGGATTTTTTCTCTTTTTCAAAAAAGGGTTGGTAATTCTTTATTCCGTCGTACAACATATCTGAAACGCCATCAGCTGTCACTGTGGCGCCGGATATGCCGTCCACTTCATACCGCGGATTCCTGGCGCCTCCTTTGCGCACCACAACGGACGTATAATTACCCATCTGGTCATATATCTTTTTACCTTTGAACTGGGCCTTAAATGAAGCGTTGTCTTTTATTTCAGCACCCAGTCCAGGGGTTTCTCCTTTATGATCAAATGAAGCTCCCACAATCGTTTCAAAATCCTCCTTTAAGGCAATGTTCCCCCATATTTCATCCCATAAGCCGTTCCCGCGAATGGAAACGATGTATATTTTCTCTCCGTCATCCTTCTCATATATGAACACGGGAAAATACCTATCCCCCAAAGGGCGCTTTTTCTCTTTCGCCATATCAACATTCTCTGCCATACCGCCTTTATACCCCCTGGCTTCAACAGCTTCTTTGCTCACTTCGTTTCCATTGATATCGACAACGATCTGGTCAATGTTGTTATCGAAAATTTCTTGTACACGGTCATCCGGCAATTTGTCAGCTCTCACATTCTCACCCAACTCGGATTCGATTGCCGTCAGTATGGCCTTTTTATTGAAAATGGCTTCATTTCTGTCGTGGAAGGGCTTCAACACGGTAGCCATACTCGATAATACAAGTGCCACGACAACCGTCATAGACGCTACAAATAAGATGATATAAGTATTGTTACGCACTTTGTAATCTTTTTGAAATATGTGAATCCAAAACAAGTCTGTCGAGCAACGGGGCGAAAGTATTCATAAAAATGATGGCCAACATCCATCCTTCAGGATAGGCGGGATTCAGTACCCTTACGATCATACCTATGAATCCTATCAGGAAACCATATGCAATCTTTCCGCGATTGGTGGAAGCAGCGGTGACCGGATCAGTCGCCATGAAGGCCATCGCAAAAAAGAAACTGCCCATGTAAAACTGGTAATACCACGGTACGGTCATGAATGGTGTGGCACCCCAGGCATTGAGGATCAAAGACATAACGGCAGCTCCAACTACCATACTAACCATAATTCTCCATGATGCTATACCCGTAGCAAGCAGCATCAGGGCACCAATGATGATCAGGGGCTTAGAAGTCTCACCGATCGAACCGGGAATGGTGCCCCAAAACATTTCGGATACGCTGTAAACTTCCGTAACGGCCTCCCAACCCCCCTGGTAAGCTAGAGCCAGAGGAGTAGCACCTGTGAAACCATCCACTACACTGCCCCCGTCGAATTTATCCAGACCCATAGCTCCAAAGAGCGCATTGAATACCGAATGGCCCCATCCGTAACTCGCTTCGACACCTGTCCTTATGTTTTCAAATCCAGACACCCAGACATCATCACCTGATATGGTTGTTGGATAAGCAAAAAATACAAACAACCGAGCCATCAGCGCAACGTTCCATATATTCATTCCCGTTCCTCCGAAAGCCTCCTTCACAAGAACAACGGCAAAAACTACCGACAACGCAAGGATCCACAACGGTAAGTCGGGCGGCATGATCAGCGGGATCAGCGCTCCGGTGACCAAAAAACCTTCCTCCACCGCATGTCCGCGCCAAGAGGCATAAAGGAATTCTATTCCGAGACCAACTACATGCGTTACAATGAAAAGGGGAAGCAACTTTATAATCCCATGGGCCAGTTTCAAGTGAAATCCTTCGAGGAATCCAACGTACTCGCCCATTGCCAGAAAATGCTGGTGGCCAATGTTGTAAGATCCAAATAGATAACAAAGTTGCATGGCAATCACCACCAGCACCATCGTTCTTTTAAGATCCATACCGTCCCTTATGTGTACACCACCCTTGGTGAGGGTATTTGGAGTCCATAAGAAAGTAAAAAAGGCATCATAGGCTGTATGCAGAAGGGGCTTGGACTTTTTGTCCGGTTCGATTTTCTTGAAAAAGTCAAGTAGGCTCATAAAATTCCTGTCTCTTTTGATTAACTCTGTTCATGCATCATATTCAAACCATCTCGCAAGATCTTTTGCAGCGGCATTTTTGAAGTACATGTAAACTCACAAAGTGCGATGTCTTCTTCTGTCAATTCATGAATTCCCAGTCCTTCCATCATCTCATAATCTGCAGTCATTATAGCTTTAATCAAATGCTGGGGGTAAATGTTCATAGGAAGCACCTGCTCGTATTGGCCAGTGACGACAAAAGCTCTTTTTTCACCATGCGTGTTCGTGTCGCCATCAAAACTGAGGTCCGAAAACAAGAAATTCGGAAAAGATTTAGAAATCGATGGACGAGGTGAGATGGGCAGCAACCAGCCGAACATTTCGAAATAATCGCCCTCCTTTATTACCGTTATTTGATCGCAACTCGCCTGGAGAAAATCATCTTTACTCACTTTTCTTCCTGTCAAGACATCTCCGGCAATGATCCTGTTATTCCCGTCTTTAAGCTTACCGTCGGTTATGTCGGCTAAATTTGC
>JBFKOL010000185.1:0-8165 GCA_041628815.1 Saprospiraceae bacterium
ACCCATTGGTCCCCGTGAAAAGTGGGTGAAGAAGAATTGATACAATGATCTGTCACCTGGACACCATCGATGTCTACATGGGTCCCGGGGGTGCAAAGGTTCATTGTAGTGCGGTCGTTCTCGCCATCACCCCCGAGAAACTGGGCTTCAAGGGAGATAGGAAAATCCTGTTCCACAAGCATTGTAACTGGATCCTGGCAGTGAAACATAATGCCACTGTTGCGAAATGCCCATCCCTCTCCTTCCGGGGCCTGTTCTCCCGTAAAGCGGTATTCCACACGAAGGCGATAATGCGAATAGGGATGCTTGTAAAATATGTGGCCATACTGCCGGTCGAACGCATCGTAATCGGCATACCCTACCTTCATCAGACTGTCCTCCACGTAAAAAGTCTCGTACGCATTTTCTCCTGTTTCAAATCCACGAATCTTGACGGTCCAGCCGTCGAGGTTTTCCCCGTTGAAAAGGGAGGTCCAGGATGGCTGTGGATCTTGTGGCTTCTGAGAAATACAGCTGGTAATTTGACAGATCAAAAAGATCAAAAGAACAGTATAGTTACAATACCTCATTGCTTATAAAGGAAATGATTATAAAGAATCACGAAATCTAACAAACAATAATTAGGTAAAGTAACGAATTTCACGTACTTTCCTAGGGATCATCGTGTTTTCCCTAGGATTCGTCGTGAAATCAAGCCTCGTTACTACTCACCTCTTAATTTTACCGTCGTATCAACCTTAAAATGAAAGGTTTATGAAACTTCAACCAAATTAAAAAATGAATATCATGGAATCAGAATTCACCAATCTGGGTATGATGGGGCTCTCAGTTGTGCTGGATTTAACTGTGACGGTATTGATTGTAAAACGTCTGTGTAAAAGCAAGTTGATCTGCAGCTTCAATAAATCTTCGTTGATCCTTTTCAATGTCTTGATACTGATCTTTTGCACGATACTGATCCGGTTGGATATCTCAATGGGTACTGGAGTAGGTCTTTTTGCGGTTTTAGCTATGTTTCGTTTCAGGAGTAAGGTATTGAAGACACAGGAAATGTTTTACCTGCTCATGTTGATCGGCATAGCCTTTGTACACGCTGCCTTTCCGGACGTTCTCTCTATAATTGAGGTATTGTTCATCGATATGGGTTTGTTGGTTATGTCATTTGTCTTAGCCAAGTCCGATAATCCAACCAACAAGTTCAAGATATCCCTGGATGACATAGACTTGATCAAGCCTTCTAATGAAGCAAAATTCAGGTCCATGTTGGAAAAGGAATTTGGTTATACTTTCAAGAATATTGAAGTGTTAAATGTGAATATGAAAAGAGGCCGTGTTGAATTGATGGTTGAAACTGATGAACCTATTGACAATGCAGTTCCGGAGGCTGACGAGGTCAATGTAAACTCATTGGAGGTTACGCATGTCAAATCAATGCCTTTGGCCATTAATTGACCATTCATGACGTGTAAGTAACATGTTATCCAATGTCTGGTAATCGGGCTGTACATCCCTCAACAACGTAATCCACACTATAGGGTTGATCGGAAGTACTTCTCCGCCCCAATAGAAAAAACGCCGGCATCTCGCGATGTCCGGCGTTCTGATTTATAGGGAGTTCAACAATTATAATACTTGCAGGCTGGCATCCGGCAATAACACTTCGTCGATGGTGTGAATGATTCCATTTTTCACAGGAATATCAAACCCTTTTACTACCAGTCCTGCTGACGTGCTAACGGAGTCATTGATGGATAGTTTATAAAGGTCGACAGTAACTGTATCACCTTGAAGCGTGGTCAACACCTGTCTATCACTCAAATCATTGGAGAAACCGCAAGCTTCCAGAACAGGGTACGACAAAATAGTTGCAAGGGCATCTACTCCCGGTGCAGCTACAGCCTCTTACATAGAACCTACACCGAGTGCTGTCAAAAGATCAGCAAAAGATGTATTTATAGGTCCAAAAACGGTATAGACTTTTGATTCGTCCGGCAATGCTGAGGCGATTGTAGGATCTGCAGCCAAATCAGCAGCTACCAGGCTGGAAAAATCTTCTGTACCAAAAGCTGTTTCCACAATAGAATGACTGGGTACAGAGAGCATAGTGTTCACAACGAATGCATTCAGGTTGTTCATCCTTGCACGATTGGATTGTCGATGCACTGTATAGACCCTTGCATCACTGGCGAATAACCGATAGTGGGAGGTGGTAACTTGCATGAGATCCCTGAAAGAGCGTAAATTGTTTTTTCTCCACTGAATAAAGCTACATCCACTCCGGTACATTTTAATGCCTGGTTAGGGGCATTGAACGATGAGTAAGAAAATTAGGACACTCCTTTCTTCGACCTTTTTCAATCGACAAATCCACATCGGTACCATCTCAGAAAAAATTGACAGCCATGTCCAGAAAAATGCATTCTTCAATACCTTGAATCTCGGTATCAGTCTCAATTGCATGGTCGTAAGCATCACTATAATATGTCCAGCATACTGCCAATAACATCATCAGGAAGAATGAAATAAGATTGGTAGTTTTTAACCTGGTAATTTATTTTTTCAGATGAACCATTATGAGCAATATATTGCCATGTTCAAAATGTGCCCGTCAATCAAGCTCTTATCGCATCAGGTACCCAATTCAAGGTGCTGAACGACATGTCAGACTGAACCGTTTCAAGAGCGCGCTTGTAAATTTGATCTATTTGCTTTGTGTTGAAAGAATAAAACTCGTCGAGGTCAAACTCTATGGTAAGGTCGGTCTCATTGAATTTGTGCACATTGGCAGCGTGCAAAAGCAACGCATTGGCATGGTTGGTCAGCTTTAGTATAGAATTGAGATCTTTTTTATCTCTTGAAGATGGCTTGCACACATAGCTTCCCAGGCACGTCCTTACTTTACCTTTCAGCGGACTGACAGGAAAATTATCCATGACTCCTCCGTCCGCATGCCACTGACCGTTAATCATGACAGGTGTAAAGAGAAAAGGTACTGCACAGGACGCCAATAGTGGGGTACAAAGGTCTCCTGAAGAAAAATATTCTACCTTGGAAGTTTCCAAGTTCACCGCAGAAATTACCAAAGGTATGTTAAGCTCTTCAAAAGTCTTTGGGAGGTGATGGCGGATCACCTTCATATACTTCTCGGTTTCAAACAACCCAGGTTTGGATGTGGCGATCCATGACATTTTGAACAAAGGTGTTCTACGGAAAAATTCGATGATATCCTCCGGAGATTTACCGGCTGAATAAAGAGCGCCTACGAGTGCGCCAGCGCTACTCCCTGAAATTGTAGAGACCTGTATACCCAATTGATGCAGGCGCTGAAGAAATGCAACATGGGCCACTCCCTTTACACCTCCTCCGCTTAAAACTACACCTATTCCCTCTCTGTACTCCAATCTCTCCTCATTACCAGGTTTGAATGGTATGGTCGTATGTTGTGCCAGTTTCATAATAATCTAAGTTTATTCATCCACTTATTCCTTTTTACAAATACCTTCCAACCATTGTCGGTTGCACTATTCCATAAAATTTTTCTCCTGACCAAAACTGAACGTTTTCATGTTAATGAATAAATCTATAGACAATCAAACCGTCAAACGACTGGCTTGTACGATTAAAAAGAGAAAAAAAGCGGGATATAAATCCCGCTTTAAAAAATCATTATTTGATCTGGATCACACGGGCAGGCTTTTTCCTGGCTTCCTCTTTCTTCGGAATGGTGAGGCAGAGGACGCCATCCTTGTAAGCTGCACTGATCTTGTCACCATCCACAGTGTCCGGTAACGTAAATGCTCTGTGAAATGAGTAATATCCAAACTCACGCCTGGTATAACGCTGATTCTCCTCTGAAGTCTCTTGGACTTCACTTTTAATGGTGAGCAAGTTGTTTTCGAATTGCACCTCAAAATCAGATTTCTTTAATCCCGGAGCCGCCATTTCAACCAGGAAGCTATCAGGAGTTTCTCTGATATTTACGGCCGGAGTCGTGAAATTGTGGTTCCACCCATACATCATGGAATTTAAGTCTTTGCCAAACCAATCCTCTACCCAATGTGAAAGCGATGGCAAAGTTGTTCCGTTTGAAATTTTTGCTAATGCTGTCATGATAATAGATTTTTAATTTAACAAAATAAATTCACTTTCATTCGATCAAACCACATACCAATACATGGAAAAAAGTCAAAATGACAGGTTGTAAATGACTGGTTTTCAGCCAACTGACAAAATTTCGTTCGAGCAGGTCGATATGATTTCAACTTGACCCATAATGATCATGGTAAGTCTTCTAATAATAGTAGAAGGGACAGGTTACTTTTTTATGCTTTGAACAATACCACCTCGTTGATCTCACGTTGCACCACTTCCTTGGCACGTTGATAAATCTGATCGATATGACGATTACTAAAAGAATAAAAGTCATCCAACTCAAATTGTATCGTAAACAATGTCTCATCTATCTTAGACACATTTGCTGCGTGAAGTAGCAAGGCATGGGCATGATTTGATACTTTTATGGCAGAATTCAATTCCTTTTTCTGTCTTAGAGAAGGTTTACACACATAGCTCCCGATACATGGGATCTTCTTTTTTTTCAGTGGCCAAACCGGAAAATTATCAATTATACTCCCGTCGCCAAACCACTGCCCATTTATGATCACTGGGGAAAACAAAAAAGGTACTGCACAAGAAGCTAACAAAGGCCTCAAAAGATCACCGGTTGAAAAATACTCAACCCTGGATTCTTCTAAATTTACCGCGGCAATGACAAGAGGTATTTGTAATTCTTCGAAGGTGTCAGGGACATAATTTCTAACAACATTCATGTATTTGTCTGAATTGAAAAAACCTGGCCTCGAAGTTTCAATCCATGCCATTTTGAACAGTGGAGTCTTTCGAAAGAACTGGACAATTTTTTCCGGCGGGTTTCCTGCAGCATAAAGGGCGCCCACGAGTGCTCCAGCACTACTCCCGGCAATCATGGTAATTCCAACATCAAATACTTTAATTCTTTCCAGGAAGGCAACATGGGCAACACCCTTTGCTCCTCCTCCGCTCAACACCACACCTAATTCTTTTTTCATTGTACGTGCAGATGGTTAGTCGGACATTCCCTTGGTTCAGGATTGAATACATTCTTTCACCACTGGTTTTAACCAGACATTTATAGACAACCTTCTTCGCAATCGCCACAGCTATCATGAGAAACCTGTCTTTACCATTTCATGAGCTACAACTTATCCAGCCTCCCTTTTCACTCTCAATATGCCATTCATCGTCTGCCAATGACCCGGAAATGTGCATACGAAAGGATAGTCACCGGCTTCATCGGGTACCTGGAATTTCAACCGGAATTCTTCTCCAGGATCCAGAAGCGGGGTGAAATACATAATTTCGGGGAGGTCAGGCACGTATCCATTTTCCATGGCATCTGCTTCTTTCGCCATAGCTTCAGCAGCCATTCCGACTTTCCGCAAAGCATTCCGTGCAACGACCAGCAAATTATGTTGCATGCCATCATTGTTTTGAAAAACGATTTCTACCATATCGCCAGCATCGGCCTCAAGTAAAGTGACATCATATTTCATCTGATCTTTGATGGTTCTTACAAGAAATATTTTATCGACAATGGCAGCAGTCTTTTGAATTTCTTCCGAAATTTTTTTGGCATCAGGACCGTAGTGTTTCAAAAAATTGGAAAAGATATCTTCACCATCCGCATATTCAGATTTTTGCGAGGTAATCAGTTGTTCAATTTTGTATTTCCAGGTTCCGGCCAAAGGAACTTTAGTAGTCCCAGCCATGATGTATAGGTCATCGGGATCGCCATATCCTATCCCGCCGCCTGCCTGGAGCCGTATCGCAATATGGTTAATCCCGGCCTTGAGGACTCCTCTCTGGACACCGTAATTGCGCTCGCGGTCCCACCCGCTTCCTTCGCCAATCTTGTTGCCATTGATATAAGTAATGTCTCTGTTCGCCGCACCGGCCATATGAAATCGACCTGACGCACCGTCCAGGTTGCCAGGCAGCTCAAAGTTGGTGCGGTACCACAAGACACCCGAGAAACCGGTAAGTTCCTCGATATTGGTATGGTTCAACCATCGGGGAACAGGAATATCATTCCAGGATGAAAGATCGAGATTGGGATCCTTGTAGTCTACCTCCTGGCTGGAGATTACCCGGCTTGCTTTTTCAAGGACATCCGGATCTTGGGCCAGTAATGTCTTTATAAATTCCTCCTTATGGCGTACACAGACCAGGTACACCGCTCTTTTCAACCATAAGTCGCCCACAATGGATTCGTCTTTAGCCAACTCAATAAGGATTTCGGCCATTTCACCGGTGGAAGGTAAAGACCATAATTCATGGATGGCCGCCAGTCGCGTATGAGCGTCGGAGTCGTACAGTATTCGTGATTCAAGGATATGCGCCAAGGTTTGATCATCTTTCGGCAGAACCTGCACCGCTGCCTTTCTGACACCTGCGGCCGGATGCTTCAGAGCCCGGAGAATTGCAGGGTAGACCTTTTCATTGGACTTTTTTACCATATCGAGACCATCAAGGGTCCATATGGCGTGTAAGGCAGCATTATTAAGACCTAAGGCATCGGTATTCTCATTCTTGATCAGATCCAACAACTCAGGCACCGCAGATGTATGTCGCTTTTCGACCAAAAGTCTTTGAGCGTGCATTCTCCATAACAAGTTTTCGTTGGAAAGATTTGCTACCAAAGTCTCCGCATCGTCAGGAGCCAACTCCATAGGCCGATAGGCGGGGGCTTCCCGATAAGACAACCTGTAAATGCGTCCACGTTGTCTGTCGCGTAGAGGATTAATGTGGGCATTTCCAAGACCGTTTTCAAAACCGGGTGGTGTAGGATTGTGCTGAATAATAAAATTGTACCAGTCCAATATCCAGACCGCCCCATCAGGTCCCACCTCGGCAGCCACCGGTGAAAACCATTCGTCAGATCCAGCCATCAGATTCCACCCATCTTTTTCTTGAAAACCAGCACCATCTGCTTGCAGGATTGCCCGATGGAGCAGGTGCCCCGTCGGTTCTGACACAAAGGCCATGCGATTCCAATATTCACTTGGATAGGATCTGGCAGTATAAATAGCGTGACCAGCTGCAGAGGTAAATCCACCGAAAACATCGACCTGCCGGAAATTTCTCGTTATAGGGTG
The DNA here is from genome assembly GCA_041628815.1 of Saprospiraceae bacterium. Taxonomy (GTDB): domain Bacteria; phylum Bacteroidota; class Bacteroidia; order Chitinophagales; family Saprospiraceae; genus JBFKOL01. The sequence continues at coordinate 7,194 of JBFKOL010000185.1, forward strand.
AAAGGCATAGTGCCCGTCTATCTTTTGCACACCCCTTAGGTTGATACCTTTTACCCCGCGAATGTGTGCATCTGGAATTCCATAGTAGCCGCTGTGGGTATTGTTTGCCGTACTGACAAATACATTGTTCTCTTCACTGAATCCCAAACCCCAGGTATTGTTCGAAGTACGACTCATCAATTCAAGTTTCGAACCATCAGGCTCAAACCGAAAAATCGCCTGGCCAAAATCGTGGTCCTCACCTCCGATCGTTGCCTCAAACCCTGAATACCCAACGGTTCCCCATATCTGGTTGTCAAAACCATATCGGAGATTGGAAGGACCTGCATGTGTGTCGAAAGTTCCCCATCCTTCCATGATGACTTCGCGTACATCAGCCTTGTCATCGCCATTCGTATCTTGCAAGAAAAGGAAATAGGGTGCTTGCGAGACGATTAGTCCTCCGTTGCTGACCACCATACTGGTTGGTACGCTGAGCCTGTCGGCAAAAACGGTAATGCGATCGGCCCTCCCGTCGCCATCAGTGTCTTCGAGGATTTTTATCCGGTCGTTGCCGACACCATCTTCAACATTGATTTCATTCGGATAGTCCACAGTCTCTGCTACAAAGAGCCTTCCCTTCTCGTCCCAAACCATTGCTATGGGATTGACGATATCGGGCTCTGAAGCGAAGAGTTGTAGTTCGAAATCTACGGGTACCTGTATCAGTTGCATGGATTCCTCCGGGGATAGAGGAGCCTGCAGCTGAGGTGGAGGATCCCGTTTTTCATAATTGGCAATTTTAGCAGGTGAATAACTCAATTTTGGGAAGTGAAGGCTGTCAAGGGCGCCAGCTTTCTGCGGACCACAGGCCCATAATATCCCACGGTACAACATTTCATGAAAGCCCGGGTGAGACCAGGTCCGCAGATCGTGCCCCAGGGCGGTATAGTACATTCTACCTTTACCATATTCTTTGACCCAAGTATAGGG
>JBFKOL010000186.1:0-8099 GCA_041628815.1 Saprospiraceae bacterium
AGCCGGTCTCCTCGTCGTAGGTGAGGCCGGCGCCGCCCGGGGTGCGGGCCGGTTCCGCCGGCGCCGCCGACTGGAGGCTGTTGCAGGAGACGGCCTGGGACATCGGGTAGCCCGGGGCGAAGACGTCGAGGCCGTGGTCGCCGCCCAGGCCAAACTTGACCGGGATGGCCTGACCCGCCTTGACGGCATTCACCGCCGGGGGACCGGCCACCGGGGACGAGAAGCCCTCGAAACTCCCGCCCGAAGCCTCGGATTAGGAGCCAACTGGTACATCCATGGACACCATGCAAAACTCACCCTTGCCTACGAATGGGAATCCGCCATGCTTCAATCAAACAATGAAAGCATTACACTTCAGGCTATGGTATACTTATAAATATCATAGATGAACACGTGAAACGGCGAAGATGAAATAAGAGAAAAATTGAATTGGACATAAGCAATGTCTTGGTGAAGCAAACCTGCTTATGACCATGGGAGATGAATCATAATTGTTGAATACCGTATTTCTTACGTATTTCTTTGGGCTAGGAGGAAGACTCCATCACGAGGAAATCGGATATCCCTATCTCGGTTCGATGATTATACAGGCTAATCTCTGCCGTGATTCAGTGTACAAAGTTCTAAAGATCAACGTATGCAGATTGATCGTTATCGAATCAAAAATCTTTTCTCGCGGCGCATACCCACTCCGTTTCTCATCCAGTACGGCACTATCCGCCATCTCACCAGGTATGGTTTTATACAGATCAATTTTAAGCGCCTTCCCTATTCCCTAATCTTTTTACCATCAAAACTCACCAGTAATCTCTTGATTATACAACCAAGGCCTCTTATGGAAACCTATTTGTTGTCACCCACACACACGAATACTGAAATCTAAAAGACCGTTTGCTCAAGACTTACCTTAGAATTGACCAGGCACAGTCTTTATTATGGGGCCATCATAGGCACCTCCATGAGTAAAACACGAGCTTCGGTTGTTGACTCGATAACTATGTCCTGTACATCCCATATTCCAAGACCATCCCTACCTTTCAATGGTTGATTGGCTGCATGAATTTCACCCTCAATAACGAAGATGTACAACCCATTGTCAACATAATTTTTCAATTGATAGGTAATTGCATGGCCAGCTTCGAAATGACTCATGTGGAACCAGGCATTCTGATGAATCCAGACTCCATCATCATCGGGATGGGGGGATAGTACCTGCACCAGTCGATTCTTAAGCAATTCGGGATTTATATGTATTTGGTCGTACCGTGGTGGCACATTTTTTTTATTTGGTAACACCCAGATCTGAAGAAACTTGACTTCTTTACCTCCGTTTTTGTTGTACTCACTGTGAAAAATACCTGTCCCTGCGCTCATTACCTGTATATCTCCTTGCTTGATAACTGCTGTATTGCCCATGCTGTCCTTGTGCTCCAAATCTCCTTCGAGGGGTATCGACACGATCTCCATATTGTCATGCCTGTGCATACCAAATCCTTTCCCCGGAGCCACGATGTCATCGTTCAAAACCCGAAGTGCACCGAAGTGTATTCTATCCGGATTAAAATAGGACGCAAAGCTGAAAGTATGTCTGGACTGCAGCCATCCAAGATCGGCACTTCCACGGCTTTCTGAAGGATGATAAATAGTTTTCATTTTGGGTTCAATCACGTTCGGTTCCTTAACAATATTCACCGGTACAAGTTCAAACCTCCAAACAATTAAACGCATAAAAACGGCGTATATCATCAATCCTGTTGCGGTTCAATCTCATCATTTTTACACCCGTTAGATGACGGAATTCCGTTATTTCGTCGGCATGCCGTTAATAATCAATATATCACTTTATCAATTATAGATATTATTTATTATTTAATTTATTGATTTACAAACCCTTATGGATGCATCAGCAAAGTTGGCACGCACTTGGTCTGTATAAAACAGAGCCAGACGTATGAAGTGGATGAAAATTTCATGAAACGGGTATCAATGAATCTCACAAACGGTGAGAATGCGTTAACGGGAAACCTCAACATCAGGGCGTGGCTGAAAATTTTGTCGACGAGTCAGCATTATGACATCGACAGCTAACATTGATGGTGTTGTCCATAAAACGTCAAAAAACGAATTGGCTAAAGGTTGGTGAAGCTGGTAATCTTATCGATTCCAGCTATCCAACCCATTATCCGAACAAACTATCTGAGTATGGACTATCAAACATTTCAAAAACGTATAATCGACAAAGCGACGAAAGAATTTTTCAATTGTTACAATCAATCCGTCGGAATACTAATGGATCCTGAAAGTTTTCTTAGCAAAGAATCCCGAAATCACCAACTTGAAATGCATAAGATCTTTTGTGATATCCGTAAAATGTATGGTCCTTTTGATCTAAGTACCTCCTATGATCATGTTGAGTTTCTGAGAAAACAATTTGTGGGAAATACAACAATGGTCCACGACAAAATGTCAAATCATGCCATATGGACTTCTACCATTCGACTCGATGCTCAATCCAGGTTGAAACACTGCCTTGACGACATTGATTCCTTTGCATGGTTGTTAACGGAAAAAACCCTATAGCAACGATTTTAATCGTCGCATTTCGTGGTTGATTAATAATTGTCCTCAAATCATTGGTTTTTTCTTCAACTTCTCGCATCTTCCAGTTTCAGTCGTTATTTCACGTGCATTAGTTAAGTTTTGTGGAGCACCGAGGGCTTAATGATTGATTGCGTCCCCACCCGATTTATATTTCTCCTAAGTACAAACGTATCAGTCTTATGGGGTATTGGAACACCGAGGCCATCCTTACAATAACCGTTCAATGCGTCCTGGTAGCTCTTTTGTTACTCTTTTTATTTCGCCTGAGAAAAAGCATGGGTCTCGGGTTGTTGTACATCACACTGGGTGCATTTCAATTCCTGCAGGTCTTTTTTGCGAGCATATTATTTGTAGAAATAGCTCCCGGCATGCTAGTATCGCCAGGGTCGGTAGTTCTGTTCAGCAGTACGTTGTTTGCTATACTGAGTGTTTACATCTGGGAGGATGCCTTGGAAGCCCGAAAAATTATTTACGGATTGTTAGCGGCCAACATTATCATGAACATTATCCTGTTCACTGTTGGGCAAAACCTCGATGATTCTTATTTGGTAAACAATTATGCCCTTTCCAAAAGCCTGCTCTACAACAATGCCACCTCCCAATTACTGGGAACTGCATTGCTGTTCATAGATGGTATATTATTGATCCTGGTGTATGAATACGTTTCGCAAAAACTTAAATGGATATTTTTAAGGATTCTTGTGACTTCGGTTGCTGTATTGATTTTTGACACTTTGGTGTTCACCTACATTCGCTTCTTAGGCAATTTTGAATTGGAGAATATTGTATATGCCGGTGTGATCGGTAAGGTTTACGTAGCTTTTTTGTATACCTGTCTTTTTTATACCTACTTCATTCTTTTTGAGCGCGACTGGAACCTTTTAAAAAATTACGGGTACAAGGATATTTTTTCCATCCTGACGTATCGTCAGAAGTTTGAGGCACTCAAGGTTCAGAACCAAAAACAGGTGGTTGAGAGCGCAAGGGCCATACGCCAGAGCGAGATAAGATATGAGGCGATATTTGAAAACTCCCCGGTTTGCCTGTGGCAGATAGAAATCGACTTTATAGATAAGGAGCTTACCAGGCTAAAAAAAGAAGGCATTAAGGATATAATCGCGTATTTGGAACAGCACCCCGAAACCTTCGCGCAATTTCTGAGCAGTGTCTTGATTCTCAATATCAATAAAAGTGGATTGGACTTATTTGATGCCAAAAATAAAGACGAGCTGAAACGCAATCTTCCTTCAACTTTTACAACCGAGGCCTTGGCTGTGTTTAAGAAGCAACTTGTAGATCTTTATAATGACGTTGAATATTCACAAACTGAAACGGAGGTTAAGACGTTGAACGGTCAATTCAGGCGAGTAATTCTATCTGCCAATATACTTAGGAACCAAAGAGGAGATCATACTGATGTCATGTTGGCGATGCAGGACATTACTGAGCTTAAGGAATTTGAACACGCTCTTAGGGCAAGTGAGTATCGGCACAGGTCAATTGTTGAAAATGCAGAAATCTGCATTCACGAACTGGATCTCGAAGGTCGTTTTCTATCATTGAACCCCGTCGGTCTGAAAATGATTGGCGCCCGCAATGAAAGTGAAGTAATCGGAAAAAACTATTCAGATTTCGTGTCACTTAAAGACCGTGAACGGATAAAGACTCTATTTGAAAAGACTATAGCAACCGGAGTATCCTCAAAATTTGAATTTGTCGCCAACGATGACCAGACCTATTTTTCATCAAATTTTATTCCGCTAAAGAAGAACAACACAGTCAACAAAGTTATTGGCATGACCGATGACATCACTGAGTTAATGATGACCCATCAGGAGCTCATTGAGAGCAAAGAATTCCTACAAAATGCGATCGATTCTGCTATGGATGGAATCGTTGTCGTCAATGACATGGGGCAAATCCATGATATTAACCCAGCGTTCATACATATGACGGGTTTTGAAAAAGCTGAGCTCGACCAATGTCCTATCCCTCACCCCTTTTGGCCGAAAGAAGAAATAAACGCGATCATCGAAAAATTTAAGCAGGTGAATCTCGAAGAATCATGGGAGGGGGAAATCAAGCTATGCCGAAAGAACGGTGAAAGCTTTCCATGCCTGGTGTCTTTAAGCCCTGTCCAAGGCTATGATGGCAAATTGGCACATTATATGGCGATCATCAAGGATATCAGCGATAACAAGAAAAAAGAACTGGCGCTGCTAGAAAGCGAAATGCGATTTAGAACAATTTTTGAGCAGGCAGCGGTAGGTATGGCATTGTCTGATACTTCTACCGGGCGATTCCTCAGGGTCAATAGGAAATACAGCGAAATCGTCGGTTACACCCGTGAAGAACTTTTGAGCATGGATTTTATGTCGTTGACTCATCCGGAAGATCTCAAAATAGATCTTGATCAGATGCACATGCTCCGTGAAGGTGCTATAAACAGTTTTACCATAGAGAAAAGATTCATCACCAAAACGCAAAAAACCGTTTGGGTAAACCTTACGGTATCTCCCATGCAGTATGGTGAAAATTTTGACCAGCATATTGCCGTCATCGAGGACATTACACAATTCAAGCTGCTTAGAACATACAAAAGCTTTAATGCTCAAATGCTCGAAAAGACGGCTGTTGGAAATCCGCTTATTGAGATCATTCAAGACACGGTTATAGCTTTGGAAGAACTTATCCCCGGAAGTCATTGTCTCATCGAATTGGATCCTTACGGTGAGCGAAGAAGGACCTATGGTGCAAAGATTCCCAATCAGTGGAAGGCCTATATCAATCATTACCTGGATCATTTATGGAAGTCAGAAGATGGAGGTCCAATCCGACATATGGTAAAGACTGGAAAGGAGCTGTGGAATAACTTTTCTGAAATATCTGAAATGCCCGAAATTCAGCTGGATGTATTGATTAATTCGATATGGTCAGAACCCATTTTTTCGTTTGACAATCAAAACAATTTGTTGGGTTCTTTCCATTTGTACTTTAACTCGGAAAGAATTCCGGGCAATTATGAAAGGAGCATATTGGACGAGGTAGGCCATATGCTTTCCATCATAGTCGATAAGACCATTGCCAAGGAACAATTGTTACGCCATCAAAATCATCTTGAAGAGCTGGTATCTCAAAGGACCTTTGAATTGGAAAAGGCAAAGCATGAAATCGAAAGTTTTAGCTACTCTGTCTCCCACGATCTGAAAGCTCCCTTGATGCGTATAGAAGGTTTTGGGCAGGCCCTTGTAGAAACCCACTGCAAAAATTTGGATGAGAAAGCAAGGCACTACCTGGACCGGATTCTTTCTTCGACAAGCATGATGAAGCAGCGGATCGATGATATGTTGATGCTGTCGAGATTGACCCAAGGCAATTTCAACAAAGAAGAAATCGATCTGACCAAAATGGCTTTAGCTATTATCGAGTGGCACAGAAAAAACAACCCTCAAAAAGACGCACAAGTTATCATTGAGCCTGATTTACGGGTGACTATGGACGGCGGATTGGCTCAATTGCTGATGGAAAATTTGATATCCAATGCGTGGAAGTTTACAAGGCCCAGGAAAGTTGCAAAAATTCATATTGGTGCTTTCAACAAAAAAGGCCGGAAATGGTACTTTGTGCGAGACAACGGTATAGGCTTTGACCCATGTGAAAATGGAGATATTTTCAGGCCCTTTTATCGTTTGCATCGCGACGATGAGTATGAAGGCACCGGAATAGGGCTGGCCACGGTGAAAAGAATCATTGATAAACACGGGGGTAAAATCATTGCCAAAGGAAGAGAAGGAGAAGGTGCAGAATTTTTATTCAGGATTTAGATAATCAATGCTAAAAATAAAGAGTGACTTCACCTATAAGCATATTATTCGTTGAAGACTCCAAGGATGATACAGAGCTGATATTATTACAGTTGGAAAAAGAGTACGTCAACATTGAATGGAATAGAGTGGATACCAATGCAGACTTGCAAACTCAACTGATAAAGCGGGACTGGGATGTTGTTATTTCAGATTTCAACATGCCGGGGTTCAGTGGTCTTGATGCTTTAGAGACGGTCAAAAAGATTAAACACGATATACCGTTCGTCATCGTCTCAGGTGCCATCGGTGAAAGAAAGGCAGTTGAGTTGATACAGAAAGGTGTACAGGATTACGTCCTTAAGGATAATCTCATTCGTTTGCCTGCTGCAGTGAAACAAGCCATCGAAAAAGCTCAAGCCAAGAGAAATGCCCTCATCAACCGTTTGAAGCTCGAAGAAAGTAACAAACGTCTTTCTACCATATACAATGCAGCCACTGATGCTATGTGCCTCCTCAAGGTAGAACGGAAAAGACTCGTCTATGAATCTGTCAATGACTCCTTTGTGATAAATTACTCCCATTTGTTGAAATCAATTAGCAGAGATGAGATCATCGGTCTTACTTCTACGGAGTTCATGCGGGACAAAGTAAAAATGCCTTATGAGCAAATCATGCGTATGAACACCTATATGTTCGATTGTGCTAAAAAAGGGAAGACGGGAAAAATCGTAGAAAAATTCATACTCAATGGCAATCCTTATTTTAGTGAATTTCAGGTCATACCAATCGTAGAAAAAGAAACATGTACCCACCTGCTTTGTGTCTCAAGGGATGTAACTCAAGAGAAAATCGATGAAATCAAAATCAAGGAAGCCTATCTGGAAGCAGAACGGATCAAAGTACATTTAGAACAGGAAAATCTCATTCTCAAAGAGGAGATGGAGTCCATTCATGACTTTTCTGACATCATCTTCAAAAGTGACTCCATAAAAAAAATACTTCGGCTGTTGGAACAGGTGGCCCCGGTTGATGCCACTGTTCTCGTAACAGGTGAAACAGGAACAGGCAAGGAGTTGATGGTACGTGCACTCCATAAAATGAGCCACAGAAAGGATGGTCCTCTGATCAAAGTGAATTGCGGAGCCCTACCCAAAGATCTTATTGAAAGTGAGCTTTTCGGACACGAGAAAGGAGCTTTTACTGGGGCCGACAAAAAAAAATTGGGTCGATTTGCATTGGCTCATAATGGTACACTGTTCCTCGATGAAATAGGAGAATTGCCTTTGTCGCTACAGCCTAAGCTGCTAAGGGTATTACAAGAGGGAGAGTTTCAACCGGTGGGAGGAACAGAGTCTGTCTCTGTCGATGTGCGGGTCGTGGCAGCCACCAACAAAAACCTCTCCGAGGAGATGTCAAAAGGCAACTTCCGGGAGGACTTGTATTATCGGTTGGAAGTCTTCCCCATCCACATGCCTCCATTGCGTGAGCGCGTTGAAGATATTGCCCCACTGATTTCTTATTTTATAAAGAAGTATGCCAAAAAATTTGGAAAGCCAGAAGCCCTAATCTCCACAACAGAAATGGCCGCCCTCGAATCGTATCTTTGGCCAGGTAACGTGCGTGAACTGGAAAATTTAGTGGAAAGGGCTATGATACTGTCGCAAGATGAACACCTGCAACTGGTACCATTAT
>JBFKOL010000187.1:0-8054 GCA_041628815.1 Saprospiraceae bacterium
CTCATACCAGAATCGTTCACTTTCTTTGAGCCAGTGCGGATCTACATTGAGCGAAAAAACCATTTTCTCAAGGCGGTCCGGAGAAAACCTTGAAGCGAGCTCATAATTGGCATCCTGGTGGGGTACTATCTGTGCCGTTAAGAAAAAGGGTAACAGATAGAAGCAGGTCAAGATCAGTTTATTCATGACAGAATGTATTTAATGCTTAAAACACCCTATTTATATTCGGGTGTACCAAAGTAAGGAACCTGGAATAGCTGTCCTAATACATGTTCTTTTCTATTCGTTCTATACGAAAGGCAATGGGCCGATCAGACCTGGTTGTTCGCTTTTTTCTGATGGCCAACTTGGCTTTCTGGCGGATATCCTATTTAGTGCGTCATACCCGAATTCCACCGAAGGCAAGGAGCCGCAAAACATCGCGGTTTCTCCAGTGCCGGCTCGCCCATGAAATGGCGGACTCACCCCGCGCATCCCTTAAGGATTTGTCGGCCCCATAATCGAGTAGGAGTTGAATGGTTTCTTTCGATTGATAGGCGGCAGCACGATGCAGTGGTGTCTCCCCCACCACCCGTACATCGCGCATAAAGTTACCTGTTTCTTCTCCTACGCCCGCTACGGCATTCGGATCGGCTCCATTTTTCAAGAGGTACTCAATCAAAGAGAACCTCTCTTCTAGCTGGGTGGGTTTTGCCGTAAGGTTATGCAACGAAGTTTCGCCGGTACGGTTATGGGCTACATTGGGATTCACACCTTTTTCAATAAACCATTGAACACTGGAAGTGCTTACTTCCCATGCATGGAAACACACGATTGGGTTGTCCCCCCAAAATCCATCCGGTTTGCCGCCATGCTGAAAAAGGTACTCAAGAATGTCCGTATTGAAGGTGACCAGAGCGTTGACACCGTTGCTGGCCAGTGCATTGACATCACCACCAGCTTCTACATATCTCTTTACCGTTTCAAAGTCTTCCTTCCAGGCAGCCTCTTTGAATATATCGACGTCGATATTCACATCACACAATTTTATGTATTTAGCAGGTAATTTGCTGATAAAATAGATTCTTCTTTTGTTTAATTTGAAGATCGAACTGTCTTACCAATATGTTTCTTCGCGAATTATTGATCCTATTAATGATTGGAGGTTCAATGTCTCAGTGTACTGAAATGAATAAAGATCATCATCGTGAAGCAGAACTGAAAGAACTGAGACAACTTGAATTTTTGGATTCCCTACCGAGCACCAAAAATCCTTTGAACCTCAAAAAACGGCGACGACCCAATTCAACTTTCTTGGTCGACACTACCCATTCATCAATACAATTCAGTGTAAGTCATTGGGGTATTTACAATATCATCGGATGGATCGAAAGTTACGAGATAATCGCTTTTTATGATCGACCTGACTTTTCCGATATGGTAATTGAAGCGAAAATAAGGCCCTCTAGTATCCAAATGCCGAATAAAGAAATGGCAAATAATTTGAAGAATAAAGGATCTGGTTTCTTTGATGTAGAAGATCATCCGATCGTTTATTTTTCCAGTGACACACTCATACACATTGAAGAAAATAAATATAAAATACCTGGTAGATTAAGAATAAAAGAAGTTGAAATGGATATTATTTTTGACTTAATCTTCAATGGATTTACACACCCTCCCACGAAGTCCATGCCGGGCTTTACTGTTTATGGTGTCATCAAAAGAGACCAATTCAAAATTGGGGGTACAGATGTACTTCCAGGGAATGGCTTACCAATAATTGGTAATGACGTGCATGTTACAATCAACGCCAGACTTATTCACGAATATGACTAATTCGATAAAACCAGGTTTTATCCTACGATCATATTGCCCAAATTGGGAGACATTCTGCTGTTTTGTGGGTATGTTTTTTCTTTTCGTTCCTAATTAATTGTCATGGGCAGATAGATTCCTTAACAATGGAAAATGCCATCGATGGCGCAAAATATTTTCTTTCCTTGTACCGACTTCCGAGTAAGGAGGAGCTCTATTGGAAGATTGAACTGATGAATATGCCTGCAAAATGACTTCATTCTTTTTTCTTTGCAGAATGTCTGGGTTCTCTCAAACGTGTTTAAGATATATACGAGCGCTTATCTTGGGCCTGGCCGTTGGTCTTGTCTATGTGTCCTGTTCGGCCCAGTCATACACCTATGAAGAAATGAACCTGGGATATGCAGTCAGGGACACTTTTGTCCACTTTATTTTCAGTCCTTTGATCTACGGGACAGATCCACAAAAGGTAGTGGTAACGGGCAGTTTTCGAAGCTGGGACCAAAACATGAGCGACGAAAATTGGATGCTTAGGCCAGATGGGGATTTATTTACACTGATTCTAAGAGACCCTTCCAAATGGCTTTCCCCCAATGATGAATTTAAATACAGAATCAATGACGGCGAATGGATGTCGCCACCATCCGAAGCGATCAACGAAAAAGGAGGAAATCTAGTTTACATGAAAACAGCTATCACTATGGGATTGAAAGCAGAATTGATTAACTCTCAAACCATATGGGCTGAGGTAATCGGCGAACGGTCTTTGGACCCTGGCGATTACAAACTGACTGATGCCTGGGGCCGAGAGGTGGCCATCGCCGAAGTATTGCCTAATGATGCCAACCAAACTTTGATAGGCACCGCTTTTCCCATTGACCAAAGACGTGTTTATTTTCTCGAAATTCCCAAACTCGGATTACGGACGGCCTGCCGCTATGACGGGTGGTTCAGGACCTTGTATTCTCCAAAAAAGCTAGGTGCAAATATTGAAAACGGGCATACGTCCGTCCGCGTTTTTGCGCCAAGAGCTGAAAAGGTAAAACTTTACCTCTACAAAGGGAAAGACGATAAAGATCCCTTTGCCTCTTTTGACATGTTCATCGATGAGCAAGGTGTCTGGGAAAAGACCATCGAAGAAGACCTTCATGGCATCTATTACGATTTCACCGTTCATGGTTCTGATGATCCTGGCAACCATTTCTATGGCACCAACCCGGTTCATGTCACAGATCCCTATGCGCGAGTAAGCGACAATAGTTGGGGAAAGGGCAGAATTTGGAGGGCTACCAAGCCCGCTTCTCCCCTTGAGAAAGGCATTCCAAAGATGGAAGACGTCATTGCGTACGAAGTACATGTACAGGATTTCACCGACCTGCTTCCCATAGAGCGCCGCTATAAAGGCACCTTGGCAGCCATGGGTATCGAAGGTCTCAGGAATTCACGTGGGGAAAAAATCGGATTTGATTATTTACTGGACCTGGGCATCAATACCGTTCACCTCATGCCCGTACAGGAATATCTTCATTTTCCCGATGATGACTGGAAGGCGTCTTTTAATGATGACCCCTATATGATCGAACAGGGAATCAGCGAGGAAAACTATCAGTGGGGATATCGTACGACACATGCTTTTGCTGTAGAATCCAAGTATCGCGTAAAGGGTGCAGAACCGGGTGAGGAAAGAGAACAGTTCCGGGATCTCGTCCAGAAATTTCACGACCATGGCCTAGCCGTGATCATTGATATCGTCCCCAACCATACGGGAGAGAACATGGATGCCAACGAGTTTTTCTTCAATTTTAACGCCTTTGACAAACAGTATTATTACCGTACAAAGTCGTTCGAACACATTGGTGCATACGGAAACGAGGTCAAAACGGAGAACCGTCCTATGGTACAGCGATGGTTGATCGATCAGTGTCTTCATTTCATCGAGGAGTTTGGCATTGACGGATTCCGCATCGACCTGGCCGGCCAGATAGACCGACAGTCGTTGACAAAACTAAAGGATGCCATAGGCCACGATAAAATATTATATGGAGAAGCATGGATCGGTTCTAACGATCCGGAATATGAAAACAACCCTGATTGGGACTGGTACAAACACAATTCTCCGATCACTTTTTTCCAGGACGACTCGCGTAATGCATTCAAAGGTCCTGTATTCGAATTGAAGGATAAATTCAAAGACCGTGGATGGCCGGGTGGTCTTTATGGTGATAGAAGCAAGGTCATGATGGGACTTGCCAACAAGTTTCCCGATGACAAGACTCCGGTAAGCGGTATCAATTATCTCGACATTCACGACAATTTTGCGCTGGCGGATCAGTTTGCCACTGAAGGTTTTGACGGTAGACTGGCAGTAGACCAGGACCTTTACAAAATCGCCGTCACCCTGCTTTATACTTCCCTCGGGCCCATTGTTACCCACGGTGGATCGGAAATCATGAGAAGTAAGGCTGCAGCACCACTGAAGGAAGTGGAAAAACAAACCATGGCCGGATACAAGATCTACCTGCATGGAAAACGTGATACGTACAATCACCGGGCTGCCAACAGATTCATTTGGGAATCAGTAGGTGCCAAACCGTCCGGTGACAACAAGAACGACTATCAAAACATGCATGCCTTCTGGCGGGGAATGAATAGATTTCGTCTTAGCAATTATGGAAAGGTCTTCAGAAAAAGTGTTGCCGTTGGAGATGACTACTACAGGTGGATACTTCCGTCAAAAGAGAGCGCCCTGGGGTACATTGTGGACAACAAAATACTGGTCTTATTGAATGCGGGACATGATAGCGTGCGTTTTGGTCCTTTTAGCATTCCACCCGGTGACTGGCACCTCATTGCCACAAATGATAAGGTCGACCACATCAATGGTGTTGTTGACACGGACTCACCACAAATTGTGAAAGGGGGACAAAAAATGTCATTTGATAGTAAGGCCGAATCCTTGAGGATCTGGGTGAAAAAGAAGGATTGATTCTCTCCCACCCTTTTTCATTCAAGATAAAATCCTTTGTATGGAATAAAATCATTTCGGTGGAGTCTGGCTGAGACCGTAACATGTTGTCACATCCTTTCAGAAAGCATACCGTTATGAAAATCGCCTTTATTTCTTTTTAGTGATAATTAAGGATTAATTCTACCTTAAATCCTGAACAGTACATTGGAAAATGCCATAATTGCCATCTTTGTAATAGAATCTGAATCCGATGGGAAGAATCTTGATTTTACGCTTACTGACCCGGGGAATAATCCCTGCAGGTCTGCTTATTTTATTGTCAGGCTGCATAGGTGATGATTTGATATCGGACGAGGTCGAGCCCGAAATTCGCATTTTGAACCCTGTGGTCAGCATTGAAGTTGGAACCACCTACCAGTTTGAAGCTAGGTTCTTCAACAACGTGGGTATTGAAGACCCCGGCCGAGAATTGCGTTGGTCATCCTCAGAGACGCAAATCTTGACCATTGATGACAACGGTCTAGCGAGGGCCCTTGCCCTTGGTACAACCATTGTCAGCGTAGAAACAGATTTTGGTTCTGACATCATAAAGGAGAACCTGACTGTGGTAGTAAGTGGTGAAACCGTTACGGGCGGCGACACACGCAGCGGAGTCATTGTCTCCACCAGTTCTTATGTCCTCGAAGGAAGTTTTACGCTTTCTGGTGCCACCGGTGACCTGAATCTGGATATTGATGCATCGTACAAGGCAACTTCCGCATTGCCTGGATTATACTTATATCTATCGAACAACCCCAACAGTACGGCCGACGCTTACGAGGTAGGAGCGGTAGAAGTCTTTGAAGGTGCTCACAGCTATAACATCAAGGACAACGTAGGACTCAATGACTACGATTATCTTTTGTATTACTGTAAACCTTTCAATGTCAAAGTAGGTGAAGGAAAAATAGAATAACCGGTAAAAACTAAGAAATGAAGAAGATCTTCATCGTATTGTTAACGATCACCTCCGCTATGACATTAATTGCCGGAGGAGGTTGGCCACAGCCAAAGGGAAAGGGATATTTCAAACTTTCCGAATGGTGGATTGTCTCTGATCAGCACTATACGGATGTCGGCAGAATCGATCCCAATATCACCATTGGCGTATTCAATACCAGCCTATATGCGGAATACGGCTTTACAGACCGCCTGACAGGGGTGCTCTACTTCCCTTTTTTCAGCAGGAATTATTACAACAACCAGGTTTCCGCCACAACCCTGGAAATCATCATTCCCGGAGAAGCCATCAATTCCATCGGAGACACGGACCTTAGCCTGAAGTATGCCATTTCAAAGCCTGGCAGTAAGATAGCTTTTGCCGCTACGGCTCTTCTCGGACTTCCACTTGGAAAAGATAGTGGTGGAGCATTGAATAACCTTCAGACCGGGGACGGAGAGTTCAACCAAATGTTGAGGTTGGATGCAGGAACCTCATTTAACGTGGGTTCTCTGCCTTTCTATTCCAACGTTTATTCAGGAGTCAACAACCGCACCAATGATTTCTCCGATGAATTCCGCTACGGTGCCGAATTAGGGGTAGGTCTTCTCAATAAAAAGTGGTGGATTAATGCCAAACTCGATGCTGTGGTGTCCTTCAAAAACGGGCTACCGTCGGGTCTTTCCAACAGCACCACCATATTTGCCAACAATGCAGAATATACCAGTCTAACCATGGAAACGGCTTATTATGTCACCGATAAGCTGGGGGTTTCGGTGGCCTATGGTACTGCCTTCAGTGGAAAGATCATACTTGCCAACCCTTCGTATTCGGTCGGAGTATTCTTAGATCTGAAATAGAAGATCTGTTCTTAATGCAAAATGCTGGTAGCCAGCATTATATTGGACTATTTCACAGAATACAACCACCCGGAGAGGAGCATCTGCTACCACAGAGTTCACCATGGCATGATCTTATGTGATCTGTCAACCACAGTTTCGTCTTAAATTCATGGTATGAAGCCATCGCTCCTTGTAGTTGCAATATTCACTCTAAACTCGGTATTGAACCCCTATATAGCTACAGGTCAGGATCTATCCGGGAAAATTGAAAGTCACGTCAGACCGCTTGTTAATACCAACAACTTTTCCGGTCAGATTGTGGTAGCCAAAGGCTTTGAAATATTGTTTTCTGGCAATTATGGATTGGCGGACAGAACGGTAAAAAAGGAGGTGCTTGACAATACGCGGTTCCAAATTGCCTCTGTATCAAAGTCGATTACGGCTGCGGCCATAGTTAAACTGCAAGAGAATGAACTGCTATCTTACGAGGACAAGGTCAGTAAATTTATTCCTTCCTACCCTCGAGGTAATGAAATTTCCATCCACCATTTGTTGACTCATACCTCAGGTATTCCCAATATCAATCGATTTCCAACTTACGACTCGCTTTCCTTGCATCCGCAAACACCGTTATCCCTGGTTGAACATTTCAAGGAGAAACCTCTTGAATTTACTCCAGGTGAGCGATATAGATACAGCAATTCCAATTACAATCTCTTAGCTCTCATCATTGAGGTCATTTCAAAAAAGTCTTACGGTGATTTTTTGAAAGAGCAATTCTTTAAGCCTCTGGAAATGCATGATTCGGGTCATCCCTCTGAACGTAGCGGATTCGAAAATCATTTTACTACGGGCTATATTCCCATTGGCATTGATGAAGTGCACCAAGCCGAGTCACTTGACTGGACTGTTAAAACAGGTAACGGTTCGTTGTTTTCTTCTGCACGTGATTTGCTGAAGTGGAGTCATGCCTTGTTTCTTGGTAATCTATTGAAATTTTCATCGGTAGAAGATATGATTGCAGAACAAGTAGAAAATGTGGGTTACGGTTGGTTCATCCGACCTCGACATGGCGAAAGGCAATATCATATTAATGGGAGAAGCCCGGGATTTAGCTCAATTGTAAGCCATTATCCGGATCACGAATTGACGATCGTCATTCTTTCTAATAATTATGCCCCTGTTGCGACCAATTTGTCCGTGGACATTGCCGCCATGTACCTGGGAAGACCCTATCAACCGATACTTAAAGGCCTGGGGACCATTACGGAAAAAGAGTCCACTGAAATACTCGGCACATATCAATTCGGTCCTGATTTTTATCAACCCAACAAAGTGTTGGAAGTGAAATGGTCAAACGACTACCTGTTTATTGACTGGGGAGTGCTCTATAATCGTGGCGACCAAAGGTTTATCAACCGGGACTATTGGATGAATGTCTCATTTAAAAAGTCGGCTTCTGGTGAGC
>JBFKOL010000188.1:0-8020 GCA_041628815.1 Saprospiraceae bacterium
AGGCGGGCATGCCTGTTGACAGACAGGCTGTTGCCCATTTTTACCGGTCAAGAGTACGAAATGATTCAAGTCGGCCGATTCCCCGTATAACAATGATTTGCAATACCTAGGTAAAGTCTTTCTCCGTACTTTTAGTTTGATCTACACCTTAGTGATGAGAATTTTGCAACTTGTACTTCTCTTGATTTTACTCCTTTCCATCAAGTCGGTGCATGGACAAAACGCCGCATACAGCCCCTTTTTGGGTAAATGGACAGGAAAGGGAGCCCTTTTTTCTTATGAAGCAAGGTTCATTATGAACTGGAAAGAGATCCTGCACGATAAATTTGTTTTGTTGGAATTTGAAAATCAGTACGATCGAGATGGTACATCGTATTCCATGCAGGCCGTGGCCATATACAATTTCAACCAAAACCCTGTTAGTGCCATCTGGTACGACAGCCGGGGCAAAATATTGCCGATCAAGGCCGAAATGGATAAAAACATCCTTACGGCTTTCTGGGGTGATGAAAATTCAGAAAAAGGAAAGACTGTTTATGTTTCTAAAGGAAATACTATAGAGGTGTCTGATTTTGTATGGAGAGAGGGGTCTTACCAGCTGTTTGGTTCAGCTTTATATACAAAACATTAATTGGAGAGAAGGATTATTATCCTCTTTCGAGAATGATGAGTGTTGGATGACTTAGACAGTCAGGTTTACCGGGATTTGCATTAAAAAAGCATGTGCGGAAGGATCGGCTGAGACACCATAGGCTGAAATAAAAAATCCCTTTTTACCGGTATCGGTCTCAATCCTGAAGTAAATCATCGAGTCCGCAGGATTACTCAAGCCTTCAAAGCGTTTTTTAGCTACAATTTTTAAAGCCCCGGGCTTGTAATTTCGACCTTCTGCTTCCAGGTATGGATATTTAAAGGTAAATTCTATGGTATATCCATCCCTTTTTCCTTGTTGTATGGTTTCAACAAGCGTATCTTCTGCATAGGAGGGAGATTCTGTCCACTTCATATTACTGCAATCAAGATTAATAAAAGGGCAGGATGACGCTCCGCCTTCCTGCCCGGTAGTCTTTACGATTTCAAAGACTCTTTGACAGATTCAAAATATTCGCGCGTCTCAGCGCCAATTTCATTCCAGTCTTCAGAAATCTCCTTTCCCAGCTGAGCGATCTTAGTCTCGAGGTTCGATTGGATTGTTACCAATTCGGCTCTGCGCTCTTTGAGTTCCTTTTCGGCATTCTTAGAACTTTTGGCTAGACGGTTATCTATTTCGGCGATTTCCTTTTCGACGTTCGATTTTAGATCCATAGCTTCCTGGCGCATCGCGTCAAATTCTGCATGGGCATCGGAGATGATGGTCTGAGAAAGCTCTGTCATTTCGTCTTTAACATCGGTAGCTTCTTTTTTCTGTGCCGGGGTACAGGCTAAAAATGCTGCGGCCAGCATCATCAAAGTCATGTGTATTGATTTCATATGTCTTATAATTTTGTACGGATTAATGAATAATTCTCTAAATACAGGACCGTATAAAACGATCGTTTGTTCAATCATCATCCAACAATAACGATCCTAAAATCATTTCAGCGGATCGATAAATTTTTCGAGTAATCAGCAAAAATATTTGAGAAGACCTCGTGAGTATCTGTCTTTTTAGCAGGAAACCTTATCAAAGGGCTTGCCGTCGGCGAAAGAAAACGTGAATATTGGCGTGGCGCACTCCTGCTTCATTGCTGATGTACAAATTACCTTCGTCGTCGAAGCACAAGCCCTCCGGTTGGTAATACATGCTGTTCTTGAGAAAATAAATGCCACGTGCTTCACCAGTTTCGTTCCATACGGTTAACAGTTTTCCTCGTGCTGACAATACATATATCAAACCTGTCATGGGATCGATGTCGACCGCTGAAGGTCCAAAAACATTCAGCCTCCTTCTTACTGTAGACTTTGCAAACGAGCTGCCGGGAATTCGACTGGCCCGCAATTCGCGGGATGCTGCCGGTAAATCCATGATCGTTTGACGCACACTCAAAGGTTGATCATCTTTCCAGCCGAAATAATACATGGCGCGGAGATGTGCACCGGAATCGCGATGTATTCTTTCCTTTCCAACGACTATAAATTCTCCGCTTTCGCCAAGACAGGTAATTCCCTCGATGTCATTTGCTTTCTTTAAGCGCGTCTTGAATACGTCTTCTTTCCAGTCTTCCAATGTCAATTTATGCACGTCGCCATTGCTTTCGACCACCAGCAAATGATTTCCGCAATTGGCTATCCCTTCGTAATCGGCCCTTTTTTTGATCCTTTGTCGCTCAACAATTTTACCGCTTCGAGGATCGATTTGGTAAACCAAGTCCTGTTCGTCGTGAATGGCAAAAAGGATCTCTCCAGGACCCCAGGTGAGTCCCGATATCTCGTCGAGGACAGGATCGAGTACATAGGTATGATCTGGTCTTTCCATGTCAAAAGGCAGAACGAAATCTTCATGCGAAAGGGAGTAAGCGGGCTGTTCACCACCAGGATGAACACAGGCTAAAAACTGAATACTCAAGAAGACTAAAAATATGGTTTGCAACATCTGCATCAGCATGGATTAAAGTCGTGAGCTTGATTCAATGATTTCTAAAAATTAATAAAAAAAGCCGTGGTTTCGAAGACCACGGCTTTAAGGTAGGAGTCAGACGTTGTTAGTTTACGGACATGGTATGGCGTTCAAATTGAGATTGCCATGCACCAAGCATCCAGTTTTGTTTTTCAACGGTTGAAAGCATTCCGCTTATAATATCGACTGTACCTTCATCCTTAGCTTCGCTGGCCTCATGTATGACCCCTCTCATCTGTCTGATCAGGATCATAAGATTTTCTCTGATGACCTTGACCATTTCTTCATCCCTCATTTCTTGTTTGGGCTCTTCGATTTTGGATTTCTCTACATATACCGACATATGTCCAACCGGTTTGCCGCCGATGGTCAAAATCCGTTCGGCAATTTCATCGATATTGATTTTCGCATCGTTGTATAATTCTTCGAAAATCCTGTGTAAATCGAAGAAATGATGTCCCTTTACGTGCCAGTGAAAAGTTCGTAGATTTTGGTAGTACACGGAGTAAGAACAAAGAAGTTCATTCAATTGATTATTTACGGGCATCAATTGTTGCCCGGAGATTCCTATGTAATTCATTGATAGTTTTGTCTAATAGACGCCGCAAGTGTCGCAGAAGTTCGATAGACTTCGCATTACGGTAACAGGTCTTGATTAAAAGGACGCTTTGTGAATGGTGAGTGAACCAATCTGTCGTTCTATCTTGTCTACATTTTAAAAAACCTCCAATTGAACATGCTGAATAATTTCAATCAATTTATCACAGATCTAGGAACTCACGTTTACGGATATTACGACTACTTGGTAGCTCTACTTCCAAAACTCATCATAGGCCTGATCATCTTGACCATATGGTGGTTGGTAGCCAAGCGAATCAAGACCACACTGGTAAGACAGTTGACTAAAAATACCGATGACCCGCTCACCATAAGATTCATCGGCAGGATTGCGTTTGTCTGCATGATTCTCATTGGTATACTTTTCTTTCTCAAAGTGGTTGGCCTCGGAAGCGTTGCTACAGGTATTTTAGGTACGGCAGGTGTAAGTGCATTTATCATAGGATTCGCCTTCAAGGATATTGGAGAGCACTTTTTAGGTGGTTTTGTCCTTGCATTCAACAGGCCTTTTAGGGTCGGAGACTTAGTCGAATTGAATGGCCAGAAAGGAACCGTAATGGCGCTCAATATTCGGGATACCCATCTAAAGACGTTTGATGGCCGGGACCTCTATATACCCAATGGCAGTATCATCAAAAATACGCTGGTGAATTACACCATTGATGGTTACATGCGCCATGAGTTCAACCTTGGCCTGGATTATGAAGAAAATGTTGAAGAGGCCATCAAGACCATTTTGGAGGTGGTGCCGACAGTGCCGGGCGTGCTTGATGAGGATCGAAAACCGAGTGTGGCGATTCGGGATCTCGGGGCGAGCAGCCTCAACCTTACAGTATACTACTGGCTGGACACCTTTGACAAATCCGTCAGCGGTGGCAAAGTGCGCATCGAAGTCATCAAGAGCGTGCTGGACGCATTGGGTAATAAAGGATTTTATCTGCCAGGCGATATCGTAGAACTGAAAAACTACAGCAAAGAGAACTTGCGCGTTGCGCAATGACGTTTTTTTTTGAATATCAGATTATTTAGTTGATCGTTTTCATCGCTCAGGACTTTCGGGCCACGCAAACAGTCTGGAGGAGTCTGGAGGATTGATTTCGGATGATTTATCAGGATAATCAAACAAACTGAGCACGTACCTCATAGCCTGTATGCGCGCATCTTCCCTCTCCGGGCTTTTGATGACGATCCACGGAGAATGAGAAGTGCTTGTCGTTTCAAACATACGGGTCTTATAGGAAGTAAAGTCTTCCCATTTTTCCTGTGCAGCAAGGTCGACGGGACTGACTTTCCAGCGTATAAGTTCGGTGGACAATCGCCGCTCTATTCTTTTCTTCTGTTCTTCAGGATCTATGGAAAACCAATACTTGACCATGTGGATGCCGTCCTCAATGAGGAATTGCTCTATGTGGTTCACTTGACCCATAAACAACTTATATTGCTTGGGAGTGCAAAAGTTCATCACGGGTTCGACCACAGCGCGGTTGTACCAAGAGCGGTCAAACAACACAATCTCACCAGGATTAGGCATCCGTGAAAGGTATCGCTGGAAGTACCACTGGCCGGCTTCTCGATCACTGGGTTTACCCATTGCCACCACCCTGTAACCCTGCGGATTCAGGAATTGCGTAAATCGGAAAATGGCCCTGCCCTTGCCCGCAGTGTCGCGCCCTTCAAAAAAAATGGCGAGCCTCTTTTTTTTATCACTTATATGTTTCTGGAGTTTGAGAAGTTCTACCTGCAAAAGGTACAGTTCTTCAAGGTAATGCTCAGAAATATTGTAAATGGTACTCAACTCGTGGGACATGTGGTTTGTGTTTAACGGTGCAGAACAAACAGGATCACCCGACAACCCATCGGACATCGGTCTTAAGTGCCCTGAACGACATGGGCATGAAAATAAATGAATCGCCTGTGTTTTGATTATGCGCGGGAGATATTTATCGACTGAAATAATGATCCAATGAATGTGCTTTGTTCCCTTCGTGCCTGCCTTTTGGAACAGTCAACTTCATCTCAGCCATTGATTAGGGACATTTTTGCCTTATTTGGGAACTATTTGGTCCGCCAGGACGTCTTCTATATGTGTTTTATTTGAATTTGCGATACGACGTTGCAAGATTAAGGTGTTTGGATCTGATACACCTTTTCCCGCCCTTCCGCTGAAGCTGTACGATTTTTTCCAGCTCAACGGTGGTTTAGGCTCAACGAGCTCAAATAATCACTACACTCCGTTTGTGATGAACTTAATTCTACTAAACTAAAACTTACTAAGATGTCAGATAAATTATACAATAAAGCTATAACATGGGCCTCTGACAGAGGATTCTCCAACATCAAGGCAAACTTTGGTGATTACGAAAGACCGACTCCTTATTCGAGGCCTAAGGAAGATAAACCTTATATTCCTGATATTACCGGTAGAAAAAGCGGCGCAAAATGCTATATAGAAATTGCGAATAAGGAAGAAGACCAGAAGCGAAGCATTTCAAAATGGAAGCTTCTATCTACTCTGGCAAAATTAAAAGGAGGGAAATTCTTTCTACTGGCTCCGCGGGGACATAAGGCCTATGCCGAACGGATGTTAAAAAAGTATCGATTAGACGCACATCTTATTTATATGCCTGCAATTTGAAGAGGTAGAATATATAACATCATATTATTCGTGGTGCACATTTTCAAGGTATTTCATAGTAATCGAATGCCTTGTTTGCCGGTACACCATTTGAAAGACAATTTTCAAGTATTAAAGTTTGTTTAATTTCTTATAGATGAGAGCACTGAAAATTACCAATACGATAACCAACAGGGATCAGAAGTCCCTCGACCGATATCTGAATGATATCAGCAACTACGATGTTCTTTCTCCTGACGAAGAGGTGAATTTGTTCAAAATGGTGAAGCAAGGGGACCAGGCGGCCCTGAACCGTATTGTTCACCATAATCTTAGGTTTGTTGTCTCGGTAGCCAAACAATACCAGCATATGGGATTGTGGTTGGGAGATTTGATCAGTGAAGGCAATATAGGATTGATCAAGGCAGCAGAAAGATTCGATCCTACCCGAGGATTCAAATTCATCAGCTATGCTGTGTGGTGGATCAGGCAATCTATTCTTGCAGCTATCAATGAAAAGTCGCGAAAGATCAGGCTGCCCATCAATTTAAAGACTACAACGGCGCATATACTGGCAAAGAAGGCACAGATTGAACAAGTGAAAGAGAGGGAGGCTTCTACCGAAGAATTGGCCGCTGCATTGAATATCTCGGAGGAAAAGATCAAAAAATGCATGGATCACTATGCCAAATGCAAATCCCTCGATGCACCTTTGACGGAGGATGCTCAAAATGGCCTGGTCGACATCCTCGCTGATGGAAGCATACCAGAGCCGGATCATAAGTTGGAAGTAACAGAGTCCATCAAGATACAGGTGGAATCACTTATGGGTCAGCTCGATTATCGCGAACGCGAAGTGCTTACCATGTACTACGGAATTGGTTTTGAATCACCAAAAACACTGCAGGAGATTTCAGATATTATGGAAGTCAGCAGGGAAAGGGTAAGGCAGGTTCGAGACAGAGCTTTGAAGAGGCTGAGGTCGATCTCGAAGCGAGGTTGGTAACGGAACAGGTTAGGGATCAATGAACAAGAAACCCGATATTCACATTCTCCAGTCGGTGGCCATCCTCATAGACGGCAACAACATCGAGATGAGTCTTCAAACCCTGATAGGAGATAAAAACGCTTTACTTGATTTTGATAAAATTATCCCAAAGCTCCTCGACAACAGGGGGTTAAGCAGGTTGATCTATTTCCGTGAAGGACGCAGTATTTCCGATAAATTGGCAGAGAGATTACTGGCGCATTTTCATGGGTCGGTGGTGCCCTGCCACAAGTCCGCAGATATTCCTCTTACCATCAAGGCTACCCAGATTGCCCAAAAAGTTGACACCATTATCATCCTTTCCGGAGACTCTGATTATGTCGAATTGGTGCGCCACCTTAAAGGTGAAGGCGTAAGGGTAGAAATTGCGGCCATTGAAAAAACGACTGCAGCCATTTTGATTGAAGAAGCCGATCATTTCACACCCATTACTTCGGCAGACAGCTATATCCTGCGCCCCTTTCGTACCAAAAAAGTCTGATTCTTTAAAAAAAGGTTAAATGTCAGTTGACAAGTCTAAATCCTGACTTTTTTGCAGTTTGAGATGTCAAAAGTTCAATCAGAAACACTGTTTTTACAAATGGCATGTGCTTTGATCAGCCCTTAATAGACGCTTTTCATAAGCGCTAAAGTCTTGACAATCACTGAAGTAGGTTTCAATATGCCACATTTGCTTGGCTCTTGTGCTGAAGTGAGCTCAAATTGTAGGAGGCTTTATGTATGAATGGAGATAGTGATCTCTCGTTTGAGATTTATTAATAGAACCAAATCATCTAAAAGAAAGAGTTATGAAAAGGAATTTATTCTATTCTGGGTTGGTAGCAGCGCTGGTGTCGGTTTTGGTGATCGGTGCATACAGCTTTATTTTAAGAGACGATGCCCGGACTTTGCGAATCGAGCACGTTAATTCTGTACCGGGACAAAGTGTCCTTTACAGTATGGATGACAATGGTGAAGTAATACCGCTCGATTTTACCGGTGTTGCTGAAAAGGTAGTAGCTGCCGTAGTCCACATCAAAGCTACAAAGACCAGCACCCAAAGACAGGATGCACCCCAAGCTCAACAACCCTCTATACCTGAACCTTTCAGGGATTTTTTCAACAACCCGTTTTTCAGGTTCGAATCACCGCGCGATTACAATAT
>JBFKOL010000189.1:0-8018 GCA_041628815.1 Saprospiraceae bacterium
CCTTTTCTCCGGTAAGTTCAAAATCTGTAAGAATCTGAGCATTTTGGGAGATACAACTACTGTCGACTTGCTCAACGATTATGACAACATCCCTGCTCAAAGAGCAACCCTCATTTGTAGCTGTCAGCGTGTACAGCGTCGTAGCCACTGGGTTGAATACAGGATTGGCCGGATCTGTTTGATCTACTCCTACGGAGGGCGTCCAGACCAATTGCAGATTTCCTTCAGTTGCCACTGAAAGGGTTCCGGCATCTCCTTCGCATATCACCAAGCTGTCCTGGCTGATCTCAAAAACGGGCTTGGGGACGACGATCACCAAAACAAATCCATCTTCCATTTCAGAGCCATTGCTGACCCTCACATTGTACAAAGTGGTCTCCGCCGGTGCGGCTCTGGCGTCGGCATTGGTCTCCAGATCGTTGATAATTAGCTGATCGGCCAGTTCCCAGTCGTACACTACCCCTGGAATAGCAGGAGAGTTTTTTAGGAGTGCCACCGTATCACCGACACAAATGGTCAGGGTATCCATGGGAGCCACGAGGGGTGGCAACCGCAAAATGCCGGAAGTATCTGCGGTACATCCGGTTGACGAAGTGACCATCAATGAGACAGGCACCTCGCGGCTGCATTGAGCATCGAAAATAAAGACAGAATCCAGCCCCGTCAACACATTACCATCGACGGAAGCAGACCAAAGGTATTCGACGATGCTATGGTTAGGGTCCGGTTCCACAGAAGTTGAAACAAGCGAAACCTCAAAAAGACCAGGATCACAAAATGTGAGCTGTGCGTCGAATGAGGCGCTCAATTCAGACTCAAAGGCACCCACTTCAATTTCCGTTGATACTTCACAATCATTTTCTGGATTGACGGAGGACAGTCTTATGGTATAAAATCCGGGTGTTTCATAGGTAAAAGCTCCGGGATCTCTTCCTGTCCTAATGTAAAATGGGTCCGAACTTGGATAATTGAAGTTCCAGGTGAATGGAAATGAATCCGCAGAAGTATTATTGACTTCAACTGTCAAATCGTCACAATCGAGAATTTCGTCGACCTCAAAACTTATAGCTGGTATGTCTTCGCATATCCTGACGTTGATCTCAAAATCGCGCCTTACTTTGGAGAGCAAGACAGTATCTCGCCATTCTTCGACAAGTATGCCAATGAGAAACTGACCCATGATACCAGGCCGTATGGTCAACTCTCCCGTGACCGGATCAACATTTACAGGCCCACCACCAACAAGGTTGTCAAGGGAAAAACCGTTGCTGTATTCAATTGTGTCGTAAGGTGGTCCCTGTACATCGATAGGTTTAGGGTCATCCAATGTCGCTCCAGAGAAAGGCGTAAATAATTTGTATGCAAGAGAGTCTCCGTCATCGGTTGCGGAGTGATTAAAGATATAGGTCTCATTTTGGCACAAAATGATATCGGGCCATTCGCCAAATCGAGGACTTGAATTGCATGAATTTAAAGTCTCTTCAGTTAGACAAACAAACCAGGTGCCTCCTGTTTCCAAGGGGTTGGCCACATTGTTCAAAGTCTGGTTACGGCAGCACCGCTGGTACGCCAACACATACCCTCCCTTTCTGAACGGCAACCACACTTTGGCTTTATAGGTAGCTTGCTCCACACAGATCTCCTGTCCGAAATAGCCGCACGGAGGAAGGTTGGAAGAAATGGTATCGTGTTCTACGATTGGCATGAACAAATCGCCCAGATTGCCCAGGCTATTGATAGGATTACCAAAGGCATCAAAGATCCCCACCCTCGCCAGTTCATCAAATGGAGCATCCGGGGCACCGTATATGCAGTCCCTGCGCAACACCAGCTTGATTTCGTACCATTCTTTTCCGTTGCACTGAAAGGTCATGGTGCCTCCAACGAGATGCGTGGCCGAAATTTCTGTTATGGCTCCCAATAAAAAAATGACAACCAGTAGGACATATGACTTCTTCAGTGTCCTGACTAAACCTGCTATGGTAATTTGCTCGGATGTCATTGGTCAATTGTTATTTTCAGTATTCTGAGTCTTAATTTCAACTATTTCGGCTCTTCTTTCCCGTGAAGCCTCAGGACTGTAAATAGAATTTTTTCTGTCGACATAACTGTCTGCAACACCAGGAGGAACCAGGTTCTCTCCGTAGGATAGTTCTGTTATTTTGAGCTGACCACTTTCTACATACCTCTGAAGAGCACCATCCTTGAACATCATCATTTCATTCCTCATGGCCTTAACACGACGCTGACCCAAGGCGAGGTTGTATCTCGAATCTGCCCTGGGGCTCGTATAGCCCCGAATCGATAGGTCAAATTCTTTTCCATTCTCCAACTGTACAAGCATTGCATCTAGAAATTGCTGCAAACGATCAAATCCGCCGTTTAGATCATTTTGAAAGAATTGTTCGATGGCCTGTTCTGCTCTTTGTTTTTCAGATCCACTCAACCCGTTTGAATAATTGTCTTTGAACTCCTGCTTCTTAAAAACATATTCATCAAAGGTCTGAGTATAGGTCACATTCGTATTCAGCGACATCGTCCTTCTGTCCGGCAAATCATTGTCGAAGTATACAGCCAAGGGTAAATATATGTTCAGATCTCTCCTGTCCAGAAACAGTCTTTTGACCAGCAGACCAGATCCATCTTCATCATTGGCCACAAACTCTATGACATCATCGTAATATCGATCTTTAGATCCGGTGAGCCTATACCTATGCCCGGGAATGAGCTCAAAATAAAAATCATTGCCCGCCTGATTGGTCTTTGGATTATGGATTAGGGTCGAATCCGTTAGATCAACAACGCTAACGGTCGTCCCAACGAGTGGAGATCTGGATATTTTGTCGAAGGTCAACGCTTGGAGGTCAAGTACTTTTTTCTGCAAATATATCTTGCGGACGATATCCCCAGACTGATAGACCGCCTTAGTATTCAACAGCGTTGTATCGGTAAGGTATTTGTCTTTGGAACTTACGATCATATACTCTTTAGATCGTTCAAGTTGAAACAAATGTTCGGCGCCTATATCATTCGTTACTGTGGTCAAAAGTTCACCTGTCGAGGGATCGATCAGGTCGACGCGCACACCTGTCAGACTGTCGAGCGTCCTGCTGTCAAAAGTCAGGGCGATCAGGTTAATCTCGAGGTCGCCAACACTTACCTGGTAAATATCGAAACAGCATGATTCGCTCTCCTCTATGAGATACCTTGCTTTTAAGCTTACCGGGACATAACGCGTGCTGTCCCTGTTGGAGGACATAAGTCCTTTGTCACCCTCTTTGTTCAGTGTGTAATAGATGTCATCATTACTGCTGTTTACAGGTACACCCATATTTTCAGGGGTATTCCACACACCTTGATTGTTGCGCGAAGAACGGTAAACGTCAAATCCACCAAGACCCGTATATCCTTCCGAGCTGAAATAAAGGACCTGAGAATTGCTGTGAAAGAAAGGGGTGATATCGTCTTCCGGTGTATTGATACGCTCAAGGAATATAGGTGTACCATAGCTGCCAGCCGATTCGATGGTGCTATACCAGATATTGAGATCTTTATTGGGGGACCCAGTATTCCCAAAAGGCTCAGGGCGATCAGAAACGAAGTAAAGCACCTCCTTGTTCAAACGGTTGTCAAAACCAATGTTTGGTTGAGTGCTGGTAAATCCTGGCATATTAATGATAGAATCAAGTATTATTTCTGAACCCAGCGTGCCGTCGCCAAGAATGGGCCTGTAAGCGATGTCACATGTGATTTCGCTCATGTTCAGGTAAGTACAAACCGTATAGTAAATCCTCGATCTGTTGATATTGTATGCCGTATGTGCCGTTAAAAAGCCTTCCTTGCTCAACACTTCGTCGTACTCTACAGGTGGAGCGTCTCCTGCGATTGAATAGATGCGGGAGTATGGTTTCAGAGGTATACGCTCGGCGCGATCATAATTTTTCAAAGATGAAAAGGTAAGTCCATTGGGTTCGAGAACACCTCCAAATTCCGAATCAGGCGTATTGATTTGATCACCTTCGCGGATCAGTTGCATGTTCTCTATCGGGTTGTTCATAATGACTTTGGACCATTCACAGGAACTAATTTCTTTTCGTGCCCTGTTAGTCAGGTACTCATCCCGTTCTTCGTACTCAGAAATGTAGGTGGTGTATTGCGTTATGGCCTCATCGTACTTACCTTGCCTCTGCCACATTGCTGCCAGCCAGAAACCCGCCTTGTAATAATCGTCGTTTCCATCGATATCCAGGGCTTTTTCATAGAGCTGGGCAGCTAGATTGAAGGAGGCAAAGGCCCTTGCTGTCTCCGCCGCTTCGTACAATACAGCCACATCTGTACTGTCATACTGCAGTGCTTCCAGGTAATGGTTGAGAGCACTGAAATAATCTTTTTCTTGTACGGCACTCCTTGCAGCATCTACATAAGATTTTTTAGGAATCCAGCCTGGTGCAATCTGACCTGAGGCAGCGATACCTATCAAAATACCGATGAAAAGAAGTAATATTTTTGTAACGTTTTGTTTCATCAGAATATCGGACACACTTTCACACGTTTGAAAATCGGCACTTTAGTCAGAATGTATCTGAAATGAATCTCCAATGATCCCAGTCTCAAATCAACCGGATCCGCAAAGTCCGTTAAATTAATATCATAACTGACGCCACCGTAGAAGTTCTTGTATTGTATGGCCAACGTTGGTGCTATGGCAGTCTTGGTGCGATACTGAAGGCCAAGATGTAATTCTGTTTCCTTCCCTCGATTTTGATTGACATGAATAATACCTAACCCTCCAAGGACATATTCGCGGTAGTCATCCTGAAATTGTGCGAGACCCTGCAACTGGATGTCAAAAGCTGAAGCCACTTTGAAGGTCCCCACTGCATTCAGTGAAAGGCGCATTGGAAGTTTCTGGTCATCGACAGAATAGAACGCAACTGATGGCTCAATAAAATGAAAAGCCCCGATACCAATGTCGAGTTTGGTTCTTCGACTTTTCTGCCAGCGATAATTCAGACCGATGGCAGTTTCGATAAAAGATATCCTGTCGGCATCAAAGGATTCACCGGAAGAGGCGTTGGGGTCAAACTGAAACCCGTTCCATTGGCTGTCCCAGGTAAGCGATGAAGGATCAAAACCACGTGAAGCATAACCCAATGAAGCCCCGATCGTCAGTAGGTTATTGGCGTTGATGATTCCAGTGTAACTACCCGTGAGATTGATGTTGGTTAAATTGAGTCTTGAAAGACCTTGCCGGTCATAATTGAAGAGAAGTCCGGCCGATAAGAAGGACTGCTTGTCCCGGCGTGGATAAAACTTGCGATCATAGGACCCACTGAATGTAAGCCATTCCACGGGGACGTCCCTCCATTGATTGCGATAGCTCAGCATATAGCGCTGATCACCATTGAAAATGCCCGTTAAAGCTGGATTGATATTAAGAGGAGAATTATAAAATTGCGAGAAATGAAGATCCTGAGCAGAGACACCTGCGCACAAAACCAGAAGTAATGCAAAAAGTACATACTTTCTCATCTCAGGTCCTAATGTTAGTTCAACAGATTATAATCCGATCAAAGTAGCAATAAAATCGGCTCGGGGTAAAAGAACAAACTATTACTTTATTTATAACCTAGGATTAACCCTGAGTGTGTGATCCTATTGTACTTTTGTCGAGGTAAAAATATAAATAATCACGCGATTCCACGACTGTAATTTACAGATATAAAATTCAACTTATATTAAATCTTTTAATATCATATAAATCACTTGAAATTATTTACTTCAGATCAAATCAGGGCCATTGAACAAACTTCCATAGCCGAAGGATGTTACTCTTCTCTTGAACTGATGGACAGGGCAGCATCTGCCTTTGTTTCGTGGTTCAAAACCAAGGTCAGTACAGACTGTGCTGTATCGGTATTTTGTGGAAATGGTAATAATGGAGCAGACGGACTTGTAATCGGTGATAAGTTGGTCCAGTACGGATACAGAGTCCGCATTTTTGTGGTTGACAAATCTGGTGGCAGTCGAGAATTTGCTTTTCATCTTAATCGACTGGAAAAAAATCTTAGTTTTTCCATAGAAAAATACCAGGCAAACAAAACTTTCAGGTTTGAACCTTCCGAAGTAATCATCGACGCTTTGTTGGGATCCGGTCTAAACCGCCCTGCAGGGCCGCCTTATTCAGACATCCTTGAATTGATCAATTCCTCCAAGAAGAGGGTGTATGCCGTAGATATACCTTCAGGCTTGCCGGGTGAAGGGCTCTCGATTGGCCCTACAGTGAGAGCCACCGCCACTTACAGCTTTGAGTTTCCGAGATTAACTTTTTTCTCCAAGGAAGGCCGTGCTGTTTGTGGTGAATGGACGTTTCGAACGATTGGACTTTCGCGCAAGCACATACAAGGCACCCCATCTGGGTTTCATCTGATAACCAATCGGTTTGTTTCGGAGTTCTTTAATCCCAGGCAACCATATGCCCACAAAGGTAACTTTGGACACGTTCACCTTTTTGCGGGCACGACAGGTATGGCAGGGGCAGGTATTCTTTCAGGTCGGGCAACTTTGCGGTCTGGTGCAGGGTTGTGCTCGGTCACAAGTTCGGCGGATAACAGAGTCGTTTTTCAAACCGCGGCACCGGAAATCATGGTGAACGGTACCATGGAAGAAATGCAAGCTATAGATCTGGTTTCAAAAACCGTAGCCATTGGCCCCGGATTGGGTACCGATCCTGTATCTGAACAATTGCTGAGACATGTATTGAAGACGGTCGACAGACCGATGGTCATAGACGCTGACGCCATCAATCTTCTTTCGATGCATCGCGAGCTGATAGATCAAGTTCCCGACAAGAGTATTTTAACCCCTCATCCAGGAGAATTCAAAAGATTGGTGGGCGACTATTCCGACTCCATCCAACGAATGAAAAAACAGGTTGAATTTGCACGGGAAAAAAACTTGATCGTTGTTCTCAAAGACCATAACACGATCATCACCACACCCGATAATCAGGTCTATTACAACGCTACCGGCAACCCGGGTATGGCTACAGGTGGATCTGGAGACGTCTTGACAGGCGTCATTGCTGGCCTGCTGGCACAATGGGCGGATCCCGTCAAGGCATCTTTGGCGGGTGTATATTTGCATGGTTTAGCAGGTGACTTGGCCATGTGTCAGAAAGGTGAAATGGCCATGACGGCTGGTGATATCATCGAAATGTTACCCCTTTCTATCATGAAATTGTCAAATGCATCATGAAAAAGATCAAAAAAATTTGTGTGCTTACCGGTGCTGGTGTCAGTGCAGAGAGCGGCATTGCAACCTTCAGAGGAGCAGGCGGTCTTTGGGAAGGACACGACATCATGGAAGTAGCTTCACCGCAAGGATGGCATCGGAATCCTGAGCTCGTCTTGGAATTTTACAACCAACGTCGTAGGGCCATGAAAAACGTAGTACCTAATAAGGCTCATTATACCATTGCTGAAATTGAGAAAAATTTTGAAGTAGTGGTGATCACCCAAAACATTGACGACCTGCACGAGCGTGGTGGATCGACACGCGTCATTCACCTGCACGGCGAACTGAACAAGGTACGAAGTGTATTGAACGGCCACGAGATCTATGATTGGCCTGGTGACCTCCACCTGGGGGATTTATGCCCAGAAGGAAGCCAGCTTCGGCCTCACATCGTTTGGTTTGGAGAGATGGTCCCGATGCTCGAACCAGCTATTCGAGAAATGAATAACGCAGACTGCGTTTTGATCGTGGGCACATCAATGCAGGTATATCCAGCGGCAAGCCTTACCGCCTATGCTCCCGGCAATATCCCGATTTGCTATGTAGACCCCAATCCCCAGATCAACTATGAGTTGAGCCGGGCAAATAGGCTCAAAATATTCAAGGGGCCAGCAACTGTTGAAGTGCCCAGAGCCTTTGAATATATCCAATCGTTGCCATAAAAAAGGCAGCCCTGAAAGGACTGCCTCGTGGTCTTTTTGGTGTTAAAAGGTCAACTGCCA
>JBFKOL010000190.1:0-7961 GCA_041628815.1 Saprospiraceae bacterium
ACCCCGTAGGGAGTGAACAGACCGATATAGTATGGCAGTGGACCATCTGGGATCACCTCATACAGGAAAGCGATCCTGCCTTATCCAATTATGGAAGGGTAGAGGAGCATCCCGAGCTTCTTGACATTAATTTCCTTGACCAGGGCCGAGATAGTACAGGTAGCTGGCTGCATGTCAACGCCATCGATTACCACCCCGATTTTGACCAGATCGTGATCAGTGCACGAAACCATGGCGAGATTTATGTAATTGATCACAGCACATCTAGTGAGGAAGCCTCAGGTCACTCCGGCGGAAAATATGGGAAAGGTGGAGATTTACTGTATCGATATGGCAATCCACGCGCTTATGGCAAAGGCTCCTTTGCGGATCGCAGGCTCCATGGGCAACACGATATCCGTTGGATTCCACATGGCGTGGTTCACGGTGGCAACTTTATGGTTTTCAACAACGAATGGATCGAAGGTCAGCAGTCCCGTGTGCAGGTCTTTCGTTCACCTGCTCTTGCTAATGGAAGTTATATCTATAATGCGTTGGATGGCTTCGGACCGGATACGCTTATAAGAACCATTACATGGGATGGTATGCATTCCGATATCTTGTCAGGTTCTCAAACTTTGCCCAATGGGAATGTGCTGATTACCTTAGGAAGGGACGGACACTTTATTGAGGTAGACGAGGACGATGAGGTTGTCTGGGAATATATCAACCCGGTGAACAGGAATGGGGGACCAGGGATACAGGGTGGCGATCCCCGGTTCAACGTCGTGTTCAGGGCTGCGAGGTATGCGCCCGACTTCCCGGGTTTTGAAGGGAGGCCATTGGCACCCGGGGAACCCATTGAGCTTTCTCCATTTGGAGACTGTGTGTTGTATCCTGTGGTCACGACGTCGACCGTGGACGTAGAAAATGCTTCTATGTCGTCGGTATACCCGAACCCTTTTGATGAATTTGTGATCATCAACACGCCCAGGCAGAGTTGGCAAGGATCTTTATATGACTTGACAGGAAGAAAATTAGCCATCTTGGAAGGACACTCTTCTGGCATTCACAAGTTCAGTATGCCCAATCTCCCTACAGGCGTATATTGTCTTGTACTACACTCCTATGGAAGAAAAGACCAGGTACTGAAATTGGTTAAAACACAAAAGCTTTGATTTGATGATCTGATCGGGATAGTCAACACCTGTTGATAACACGTGTACCGTCGCTTCAAAGTAATTGACTACATTTAATAATAAGATTTTGCGAGTCATGAGATTTCCTCTATCCATATGGATTCTGATGCTAGTTTTTATGGGATGCAATAAAAGTAAATCGCCGTCCCATGAAAAAGTTACAGAACAAAAAGGTTCCGAAAACCCGACAGTGCACGACAACCCCAACAAGAGTCTGTATTGGGGTGACACACATTTGCACACCACCAATTCTCCAGACGCTTTTTCATTCGGTGCCCGTCTGACTCCTGACGAAGCATACCGATTTGCCAAGGGAGAAACTATAGAAAGTGAGGGGTTGATGATACAACTCAACAGACCACTGGACTTTTTGGTAGTGGCCGACCATGCTGAGGGTCTTGGCTTAGCCAATGAAGTGATGGCCAGAAATGAATTGTTGATGAAAGATCCTTTGCTCCAGGAATGGGCAAAAAGGCTTAATGCCGGTGCCACAGAATCCTCTGCCGTTGGAAGGGAGCTCATCAACAGTTTTGCCACAGGCGATCTTCCTGAAATCTTGTTCGACAGGCGGGTGATGGACAAGGTAGTAAGTAAGATCTGGTCTGACTATTTGTATACGGCAGAACGACACTATCAACCCGGCAGCTTTACTACATTGGCAGGATACGAGTGGTCTTCACTGCCTCAGGGCAATAATTTACACCGTGTCGTGGTCTTCAGAGA
Source organism: Saprospiraceae bacterium (assembly GCA_041628815.1). Taxonomy (GTDB): domain Bacteria; phylum Bacteroidota; class Bacteroidia; order Chitinophagales; family Saprospiraceae; genus JBFKOL01. Next base: position 1,902 of record JBFKOL010000190.1, read on the forward strand.
TGGTTACGACAAAACCATTCAAACCCTTCCTTTATCCAGCTCATTAAGCAGTGACCCCAAAGATTTGTGGAAGGCACTCCAGGCCTACGAAGACGCTACAAATGGTAAAGTCCTTGCCATTCCCCATAACGGGAATGCTTCCAACGGACTCATGTTTACCCTTACCGATTTTGCAGGTAATCCAATGACAAAGGCATATGCATCATTGCGGTCCCGCTGGGAGCCCCTGGTCGAAACAACGCAAATTAAAGGCGACAGCGAATCCCATCCCTTCCTTTCTCCGAATGACGAATTTGCAGGTTATGGCATCGCCGGTTGGGATATGGGCAACCTGAATTTATCGGCCTTGAAGACAAAAGATATGTACCAGTATGAATATTCACGAGAGGCCTTAAAGAACGGTCTTATGATAGAAGATCGCTTGGGAGTAAACCCATATCGGTTCGGGTTGATTGGCTCAACTGATTCACATACTGCCTTAGCTACAGCGGATCGCGACAACTTTACAGGGAAGTTTACCAATATGGTGAACGACGCCCAGAGATCTTTGCATAGCGAAGAGATCGGGGTTGCTAATAGCTCTGAAGCCAGTTCGATTCGACATAACTGGCAGTATCTTTCATCGGGATATGCTGCGGTGTGGGCGGAAAGTAATACCCGGGAGGCCATCTGGGATGCCATGCAACGCAAGGAAGTATATGGCACAACAGGACCAAGGATCTATCTGCGCTTTTTCGGAGGTTGGGAATTCTCTTCTGATGACGTAAAAGCTCCGAATTATGCTCAAATTGGGTACCAGAAAGGAGTTCCGATGGGATCTGATTTGCTGGCAGGAGATGAAAACGAATCACCCAGATTTATGCTGGTGGCGTCGAAGGACCCCGAAGGAGCCAACCTGGACAGGATACAAATCATCAAGGGGTGGACCCAAGACGGGAAGACGTACGAGAAAATATTTAATGTAGCCTGGTCCGGTCAACGAAAACTTGGAACTGATGGAAAGCTCCCTTTGGTCGGTAATACTGTGGATGCCGGGAGTGCCACCTATAAAAATACCATAGGTGCCGAAATGCTGGCAACTGTATGGACGGATCCTGAATTTGAACCCTCCGTCAGGTCTTTTTATTACGTGCGGGTACTCGAAATACCGACTCCCCGCTGGACGACTTACGATGCTGCGAGGTTCAAGCTGGAACTACCTGCCGATGTTCCCAGCACGGTACAGGACAGAGCTTATTCCTCTCCCATTTGGTATAGTCCAAATTGAGAGATCGGCAAAGGACCAAAGTCCATTGAGTCAAGTTCCTTATGAGACAAATTATTCGCGAACCCCTGTTACACTTTCTATTAGCCGGCTTTCTTGTGTTTGTGTACTACAGATACTGGCCTTCCAATTCGAAGGATGATCGCACCATTGTCATCGACAGGAAAAGTATGCTGGACTACGTTCAGTTTCAGTCGAGGGCTTTCAATGAAGACATTTTTGGTCCGGGTATTGATCAACTTGATGAAGTAGAGAAACAGCGCCTTGTGAATCAGTATGTACGGGACGAAGTCTTGTATAGGGAAGCAGTCAGGCTTGGCCTGGATCAACATGATGAAATAATCCGGCGCCGTATTATTCAAAAAATGGAATTCATCCTGGACGATATGAAAGAATCAGAACTCTATATCGATGAAGATAGTTTGTCGGTCTATTTTGACCTTAACCGGCATCGGTACACCAGGGATGCCAGGTATACTTTCGCCCACATCTTCTTTGATAATGATGGAACCGACTTGTCGGCTTATGACAGGGCCATTTCCTTTATGGAAGAACCTGGCCATACAAACTTGTCGGCTGCAGAGTCTTTAAAATATGGCGACCGTTTTCTGTACCATCGCAACTATGCAGATAAATCACGCAGTTTTATTGAAAGTCAGTTCGGTGCGTCTTTTGCCCTTCAACTGGAATCATTGATGGCAGAGGCCGAGACCTGGCAGGGCCCTGTAGCTTCGGATCATGGACAACACTTGATATTACTTAAAGAAAACAAAGCTGAGAGTATTCCTCCGTTTGACGAAATAAAAGAAGTGGTGAGTTCAGATTACATCTGGGATGTTAAACGTCGTAAGCAGAAAAAGCACATCCTGGACCTAATTAAAGAGTATGATATTCGGGTACACTGGTAAGTGCTATGATGAAAGGGATCTGCATATTTCTTTTTATTATTTATAGCTCCTTTGCAGCAGGCCATGAAAGCAGACCCGTATTTCTGAAGATTACTCAGAATGATATTGGCATAGACATGATCGTCAACCTGCCCAATTCCGTAGAAGCACATAACACCCCTTTCATATACATTGATACGCTCCTGGCCAACCGGAGTATTGAATGGACCATACACGAGTCCGGGTACCGCCAAGAATGGACTCTTCAGCCATTTGGTACACTTAGGGGAAGAACGGTGACCATCCGATATCCATTGTTCAATCCTGTCCTCACAAACGTCGTCGACATTACATTGGCCGATAACGAGGAGATTGTAATGATTCTACCCCCTGGCAAAAATACTTTGGATATTCCCTCCGAAGCCAATGCTTCTACAATCCGATGGCAATACAGCGTTCTTGGAATCAGGCACATCTGGGCTGGTATTGATCATTTGCTTTTTATTTTCTGTCTGGTGATCATTGCCGGCTTCAGTAAGAAACTTTTATTGACCATCACGGGATTTACCTTGGCCCATTCCGTCACCCTTGTATTGGCGGCATTGGGCGTGGTTCGGGTGCCCATACCTCCCATTGAAGGGTCCATAGCCCTGAGTATTGTGTTTCTTTGCTATGAGATCGCGCATCATCACCACGATAAAAAGTCGTTGACATATAGGAGACCTATTTTGGTGGCATCGTCGTTCGGATTTCTCCACGGGCTAGGTTTTGCCGCTGTTCTGGGAGTGATTGGATTACCGCACAAACACACTACAAATGCACTTTTATTTTTCAACATTGGTGTAGAAATTGGCCAAGTGCTGTTCATATTTTTTTTGGGGTTGCTGGTCCTGGCCGTCCATGTTATTGGGACAAGGTTTTTACCGGCGAGCAAAACAAAACTTGCGACAAGTTTGGCTTTAAGGGTAGTTGTCTATGTTATTGGAATTACTGCGGCCTACTGGATGTTTGAAAGGATATTGTGAGTCATAAGAAGGTGTGATCCGAACATTATGACTTCTTTCAGCATTCGTTTGACGAAGTCATACATTCAGCTTTCTCTAAATTCTCTCCATTTCCTTTCGCACATCCCCAAATCTGTCTATATTACACATATAGAAAAATTGTTATGGGATATTTTGAAAAGTACAACGACAAAGGGGGGAAACCCCGCTTCCGCCTTAAATCAGGCAACCACCAGGTGATCCTTTCCAGTGAGGGCTACAGTAGCGCATCTTCTCGCGACAATGGGATAGCATCTGTTCAAAAGAACAGTGGCGACCGCAAGCGCTACGAGACGCGAACCACGTCTTCAGGAAAGCCTTATTTCGTTTTGAAAGCAGGCAACGGCGAAGTTATCGGCAGCAGCCAGGCTTACGCCAGTTCGTCGGGATGCTCCAAAGGCATCAAATGCGTCATGAAGAATGGATCTACCAAGAAGATGAAAGAGGTCTAAGGACCTTCGAAGCAATTATTGATCACAAAACTATGCCCCGACCGTTGTTCGGATGGGGCATATTCTTTCCTAAAACAGGGTAGTTGCCTTTTTTAAAAAACTCCGGTTAAATAGGCTTTTAACTTTCAGATTTGACCATGTGAACAAGCCCCCATAAAAACGATGGTTGCTGCAAAGTAGCCTTGCCAAAGGCGAAAATCAATTTTTAATGATGAAATAAAGAACCATGGCCATAAGTGCTGTGGCGATAATGACGAGTATTGTATAATCGCTACCCAGGAAACTGTGAGGGATGGCTGTATTGCCTTTGGTATTACCAGTATGAACACTATCTATGTGCAGGCTGGCGTCGTCCTGTTGCATTTCGTGAACACTGCTTTGTGCTTCCAGCATGCGTCGAAGTTCGGGATCATGCTCGAGTCTTTCTTCGAACTCGGATTTTTCTGCAGATGTCATCTCGTCGAGAAGATAACGGTCTATGTCTTGGGTATCTTTTTCCATAAATCAGTTGTGAAAATAGGTTATTGTGATAAAGTACTCAACCGCAAAGCTTTGTTTAAAGACTCTGGCAAGTTCGGCTAAACCGATGTGGCATTCAATGACCACCAACATTGGGAAGAATGATATAGACAGTTATAATTGTGTATCTCCTTGGTGTCCAGAAACCGCAAAGAGGCGACGACGACTTTGGCTTATGTCGGTTCTGACGCCATCACATTTTCAGTTGAAGGTCTCTGGCCATTCTTCTATACCTTCATGGCTTTAACCAATCATCTTCGCTCGCCAGTCCTTATTTTAGCAAGGAACCTTGGCCGGCTTCACGAATTTAAGAAAACGGATGGCCGGTTCGTCCATTCAAAATGAGAATACGGTTGTTATGATCAAGCAGAGTCTGTTGTTTACTTTTCTGGTCTTAGTTGCCTGTCACCAAGTAAGTGAACAAAACGCTTTAGACATCTTTACAGGTGACCGGGAATCGTTTTGGATTACGGATCAAGGATTATTGCCAGCAAGTGATTCTCTCTATTATCTCGATCACCCAGCACCAATCTTTCGCAAAGAATTCAAGATATCCAATGCGGTTAAGAAAGCTGACTTGTACATAACGGCAGCAGGTTATTATCATGCTTCCATCAATGGGATGCGCGTGGGCAAAAATGTGCTGGACCCTGCATGGACCGATTACAGCAAAAGGATTTATTTCACCATTTATGACGTGACCGAATTGCTTCAGGATGGAGACAATTGTATCGGGGTGCACCTCGGCAATGGTTTCTACAATCCACTACCTCTCAGGAAATGGGGCAGACGGAATCTAAGGGTTGATACAAAAGTGGGGAAGCCCGCATTCTTGTCCAAGCTAGTCCTTCAGTACGCCGATGGCAAGACCGAATCAATCGTTTCCGATGATTCATGGCGATATGCGTATGGCCCGTTCATCAGGAATAGTGTATACCTGGGCGTATGGTACGATGCTCGTAGGGAGTTGCCTGAATGGGACGTCCCGGGATTTGACGACAGCGCGTGGCAGCACGCCAAGGTAAATGACGGTCCGGGAGGGCGTCTGGAGCCATCGTTTTTTCCTTCGGTCCAGATTAATGAAGAAATAACCCCCGTTTCCATTTCGTCAGCTGACAAGGGAAAATGGATGGTCGACATGGGTGTCAATTTTACTGGAAGCTATAAAATCAAGTTGACCGGTATCCCAGGGGATACAATTCATTTCAGGTTTGGAGAACGGTTATACGAAGATGGCACGCTGAATCCCATGACGTCGGTCATCGGTCAGATTAAGCGTAAAGGTGTCGGTGGCCCGGGAGCACCCGACATTGCGTGGCAAACGGATAGATACATCGTGGGTGCGCGGGAGCCCAAGTGGTTCAGCCCCGATTTTACCTACCATGCTTACCGGTATATGGAGATAACGGGGCTGGACGCAAAACCTGATATAGATGATATCCGGGGACTTTTTATTCATTCGAATATGGATACTAATGGTGCGTTTTCCTGTTCATCCCCACTTTTGAACACGATCCAAGATGCCGTGGTAAGAACATTTCGCTCCAATCTTGTCAGTGTCCAATCGGATTGCCCCGCCAGGGAGAAGTTCGGTTATGGCGGCGACATCAATGCAACCAGCGAATCCTTTATTTACAATCTGGACATGAACGCTTTTTATCGCAAGACCCTGTACGACTGGTTGGACGCCATGAACGATACCTCGTTTGTTGACACGGCGCCATTTGTCGGAATCCGGTATTGCGGTATCAGCTGGGAGTCTGCCTACCTGATCACTCAGTATTACCTTTATCTCTACTATGGCGATACAGCATTGGTGCATGAGTACTACGATATGAACAATCAATGGATGGAAAAAGCCGCTCGCATTCATCCGGATGGACTTGTGAAGGAAG
>JBFKOL010000191.1:0-7958 GCA_041628815.1 Saprospiraceae bacterium
ATACCATGCAGAATCCCGATTTCCCCAATATATTTGGTCTCGGTGATGCCATGGGAATACCGGCTGCCAAAACGGGTGCAGCCATACGAAAACAGGCGCCCGTATTGATAGATCACCTGCTTGCTGAAATGGATAAAAAGGAAAGCGACCAGGTGTACAATGGATATTCATCCTGCCCCATTGTGACCGGCTATGGAAAAATGTTGCTCTGTGAGTTTGACTATGACAACAAACGGGATTCAGATCCTTTACTGACGAAATTTTTCGATACTACCAAGGACAGTTGGCCTATGTGGGTGCTGAAAAAGTACGGTCTTCCTTATCTGTACTGGAACCAAATGCTGAAAGGCAAAATGTGATCCTATGAAAAGGATTTTGGTTCCGGCCGATTGTTCCGAAACGTCGGAAAGGGCCTTGAAACTGGCTACGACGTTGTCTCAAAAGTCCAATGCCCGTGTATATGTCCTGCGTGTAATAAAGACCCATGGAGGTGCATATTTTGATGCCGAAGGAGATATAATAGAAGATCACGCTCACGATGTTCAGCAATACCGAGATCAGAAAATGCGCGAATCCAGGCGACTTCAGGAATGGACAGAGGCCATCAACCCAAATGCCTACACTGTGGTTAAGTACGGTGGTGTTGCAGACGTGATACTTGAAACTATCCAGAAATACAAGGTGAGCGTTGTCATTATGGGGAGCAAATTTGCTGGTTCCCGAGAAGGAATGTTTTTCGGTGATCTTGCATCGTACCTCATTCGACGTTCTCCCGCTCCTATATTAAGCCTTAAATCAGACCTTCCACAAGGAAAGTTAACCCATATCGTTTTTGCCAATCAATTTGATGGTCGTCTATCGTACTACGACGCCTTACAGGACTTGCATTTGTATTGTGGAGCTGTTGTGAACCTGTTGTATATCAAGACCGATACACGACAAGACGATGGTGAAATAGAGGCGAACATGGATTATTTTGCCAGAATCAATATGATCAAGGATTACAGGAACCACATTTATGAATATGATGATGTAGAAGCCGGGATATTGGAATGGATATCAAAGAATCCTTGTGACTTGCTTGCAGTGAAAAATGTGAAAAAAACAGGTTCTCCGTTGTTTCGGCCGAAATTGACAAGGCATATCCTCAAAAATTCGCATACTTCTACATTGGTGTACAATGATTGATTTTATCAAACAACCGTGGCCCTGGTATGTAGCAGGTCCTATCATCGCCATAGTATATACTTTACTGCTTTATTTCGGTAAGAATTTTGGTATTTCGGCTTCTTTACGCTCCATCTGTAGTGCCTTTGGTGCCGGACGTAAGATCTCATTTTTCAGATTCGATTGGAAAGGGCAAATTTGGAACTTGATGTTTGTTCTTGGAGCCGTAATTGGTGGGTTTATTGCCGCACAATGGCTTTCTGACCATAGCCCCATGGACCTGAGTGAAAAAACCAAACGGAATCTTGAATCATATGGACTGGAAAGTTGGAAAACGGGCATAGCACCGACAGAAATCTTTCAATGGGACGTCTTATGGGAGCCAAGAAATCTATTTCTCGTGATTGTTGGTGGATTCCTGATTGGATTCGGATCAAGGTATGCTGGTGGATGTACAAGTGGCCATGCCATCAGTGGTCTCGCCAATTTACAGATCCCTTCCCTTGTGGCTGTGATTGGATTTTTCGTTGGGGGACTGATCATGACGTGGTTGCTTTTGCCCATCCTATTAACCTGGTAAGATGCAACACCTAAAATTTATATTGACTGGAGTCGTATTTGGAATCATGTTTGTTAAGGCCGAAGTGGTCTCGTGGTTTCGCATTTACGAGATGTTTCGCTTTGAGAGTTTTCACATGTACGGGATCATTGGCAGCGCTGTAGTTCTCACCATCATCATTACCTGGTTTATAAAGAAAGAGAAGGTCCGGGATATGTATGGCAATGACATCCTATTCTTGGATAAAATGAAAACCTGGCCACGCTACATCATCGGCGGCATATTGTTTGGATTGGGTTGGGCTATGACTGGCGCTTGTCCTGGGCCCATGTTTACCCTTGTGGGTGCAGGTTATCCGGTCATGATCATGGTTATCCTGAGCGCCATTGCAGGCACGTGGACCTACGGAGCTTTAAGGGGCAAATTGCCCCATTAGTCTTATATATACCAGTGCCAATCAGATTTAATCAACCTGCGGATGATTCTTAACCATTTATTGGGGAAATATTTCACCTTTGCCAGGCATGAATAAGAATTTATCCCTCCCAATAGTCCAGTTTGTAACTATCAGCCTTTTTCTTACTCTCATGGCCTGTTCGACACGCAACGATGCGCCCTGCGTGATGACCGTAAAAGGGCCTGTTACTCCTGAAGTGAACTCCTTATGGCTGAGCCACGAACACATCCTGGTAGACTTCATCGGGGCAGACTCCATCCATATGAACAGATGGGACATAGACACGGTCCAAAGTATGATGATGCCGTTGCTGACAGATTTATCAGCACACGGTGTTGGTTATTTTGTCGATGCCACACCGGCCTTTCTCGGCAGGGATCCGATGCTTCTCAAGGAACTGAGCCAATCAACCGGTATCCATGTGCTCACCACTACCGGCTACTATGGAGCGCGAAAGAATAAATTCATCCCCGACTTTGTCCGTGACATTTCATCAGGGGAACTGGCAGATATTTGGATCAAAGAATTCAACGTCGGGATCGATTCAAGCGATATCAGACCTGGCTTTATAAAGATCGGCATCGATGCCGCAGAAAGGCTTGACCCTATCCATGAAAAACTCGTAGCAGCTGCTGCCCTGACACATCGCCAAACCGGACTGACCATAGCTTCTCATACCGGTCCTGCGGTAGGTTTATGGCCACAACTCGATATTCTTGAGTCGCACGGGGTCCATCCTTCAGCATTCATCTGGGTCCATGCGCAGAATGAAACCGATTCCACCGAATATTCGGTAGCTGCCATGAGAGGATGCTGGATTAGCTTGGATGGGATGGGGTGGGAACAGGAAGAACATATCGAGAAACTTGTCTTTGCCAGGAATCACGGTATATTGAATCGGATTCTCATTTCGCACGATGCAGGATGGTTTGATCCCGCAAAAAAAGAACAGGATATCGTGCCCTATACAGCTATCTTTTTAAATGTCCTACCGAAATTAAGACTGCTGGGATTCACGAATGAAGAGCTCACTCAATTACTGGTCCACAACCCGGTTGAAGCCTTTGGCATCAGGAAACGCCTGAAAGGATCTTCACTGGATTGATTGAATCCAATTGCTGACAACCACATCGGTGAGATCCTTTCGCAGGTCATTGACGGAAGGGTAGTAGCCCCTTTCATTCACACCGAGATTCTGGCGGTTGGTGAGCAATACAAGTGAAACCTTTCTCTCGGGGAAACCAATGGCATAAGTGCCCGTAAATCCTGTATGTCCAAAGAGGTGTATGGAGCTATCGGATAAAGGCAGCACATCGTTTCCCATGGCCCAACCAAGCCCATGTCCAAAATTGTCCTTTCGAAGAAATTCAGCAATGGTTGAGGAATCGATGAAAGAGGATTGTCGATGTCGGCCGTCATTCAGTAACAGATTCATCAAAAGCTGCAAATCTTCCACCGAAGAAAATAACCCCGCATGACCTGCGATACCTCCGAAAGCATGGAATGCATTTCCATCGTTTACTTCTCCGATCAGGGTATGCTTTCTCCAGGCCTTGAAATCCTCCGGATTTTCATCGCACAGGTATCCAAATGAGTCGTCCGAAACCATCCGTTTTTCGAATGGATTGCCATGCGAGGTAGCTGCATATGGATAGGTAGCTCGATTAGGTATAAAAATGGTGTTTTGCAATCCCAGAGGGCCGTACAGTTTCTCGTCCAAGAACCGATCAAGTCTCTGTCCGCTGACCGCCTCTGCGATGTGGCCGAGCAGCATGAATCCGAGGTCGCTGTAACGCCGCATTTTCCCGACGGGGAATGAAAGAGGCAGGGAGCATATGAAAGCTATGCTTGATTCGCGGGACCTGGCGTGATAATATACCGGTTTCCATTGCGCCAGACCTGAGGTGTGGGTCAACAAATGTCGTATGGTGATGCTATCCTTATGCTCTCCATTGAAACAAGCTATGTATGTGCTCACCTTATCGTCAATTTTTATCTCACCCTCATCAACCAGAATCATTGTCGCCATGGTCGTTGCAAACACCTTTGTAAGAGAAGCCAGGTCAAAGAGGTGTGCCACGGTCATTGGTTCTGGTTGGGAAAGCAAAATACCCGGGTAGGTTTTGAGGAAGGCATATCCATAACTCTTTTTGATGATGACCTGTCCGTCTGCATATATGGAAATGATAGCCCCTGGTATGATAGAATCTTTGATGGCTGTCCTTATGATGGAGTCGATGAGCGAGGTGACCGATGGCAGGTTGATGGATGTATCAATCGATCTTTGCTCTATGAGACTCTCTTTGATTGATATTACGGACGGTGCTTTATCACTCGAACACGCCACAGTCCATAGAAGCGAAACAAGAATTACAAGCATGTAACCCGCAGATGGAATCGGATTATTGAAATGAATTGGGTATTTCACGGATCTAAATAAAAACGGAGACGCGAGTTTAAAACGTCTCCGTCGAACAGAACAGTTAAGAGAAATTTTTTCTTAAGCTTTTGCTGCACCGCGTCCCAGCCACCAACCAATGGCGGCACCACCTACAGCCCATACTATGGCTGCTGCGATGGAGTCAACCAACGCAGTAGCGACACCTCCAGTGATCATTGTCGTCGATCCCATATAGAGAAAGTCCATTCCCAGATTTACAAAAAATACGATTAATGCTCCAGCTTTGGCACCTGAGGCTGCTGTGCTAATTCCCGCCCACTTTATAAAAATATAGGTAATTATAAAGGCATGGACGAGATGCCCCAGAACGATCCACACCATGTCCGGCTGTTCGAGCCCACCGGAAATATTGTCGGCCATATACCCGCTCAATGCCATGCCATAGATGAGAAAGCCAGCAATAAAACCGGCAATGGTGCCGATTAGGGTGCCGGTAATAAGTTTTGTTGTATCCATGATTTACATAATGTATTTGGTGACTATTTCGTAATATTAAAATAATATTTATTTGTGATATTTCAATATAAAATTATATTCTGAAGGCTTTCCTGCGTTGAAGCGGCGGGCGTGAAACATGTTGTAAGTCGCATTTTACTGGTCAAATCGAAGAAAAATCCACGAAAATCTGTCCTTCTTATTCCGCGGTCCGAACGTTATTATGGTTGCGGATCTGCTTGAACGAACCTTGGCGCAGGAGAGTTTGAGATCTGCCCGTTAGGTGAGTTTGAGCTGTCGGATGTGGGTAACGGGGTGGACACCCTTGCAAAAGGCTGCTGCGTAAGGTGCAGGTTAGATGCTGCAGGTTACACGTTGCTTTGTTCAAGAGTCCTTGTGGATATGCTTAGCGGTATACATATGTGCGTAAAGATCTCTTGGATGTCCAGTTATGTTGGCTCATGAGGGTGAAAGAAACATTCGAGCCTGTAGGGCCGCACAATAAACGTCGACCTGGTATTGGATCAAAGGCTTTCGCTGGTCATGATGAACATCGGTTGCATCTCGAAGCTATGGTAGTACGGACGGTATCTTTCCACATTGTAGTATTTATTAATATCAACCAACTTTTTTGTACTGGTGACCACATCAATCGGTACATTGTCATAACGTCCGTTCTTCAAGACGACAAGTCGTCCGTCTATACCTTTCAGGATTAAATCCAAAGCCAGGTTTCCATAGGCCATCGGAATGATAGAATCAATGGCATCCGGATCACCGCAACGCACCAGGTATCCGAGTTTTTGATTGATTGTATTGACCCTGATGCCATTGTTGTATTTTGGCGACAAATCTTTTATCCCAGAAGCAACCATATCGCCGATTCCTCCTAGCTTTGCATGGCCGTATGCATCTTTTTCCGCATTCTCGAAAATCATTTCACTGCCCGTCATCATGGCTCCTTCTGATACGAGACATATCGAATACTTGCTCGGATTTTCAGCGCGATCCTCCACCAGGAGTTCAGTAAGTTTATCCATATCAAACTTGAATTCAGGAATCACACACCGGTTGGCCGCTCCGGCCATAGCCGGCAGCATTGCGGTAAAACCCGCATATCGGCCGAAAACTTCCAATACCATTATACGTTCGTGGGAGCCTGCAGCAGTTCGCAAATTATTGGCAAGAGCAATGGTCCGTGTAACACAAGTACTGAAACCAATGCAATAGTCGGTGCCAGGCACGTCATTATCCATGGTTTTAGGAATGGCTACGACCTTTAATCCCTTGCGGAACAGGTGGACGCCGTAACTCAAAGTATCATCACCTCCAATGGGGATGAGGTAATCCACCCCCAGCCATTCCAGGTTTTTAATGACTTCTTCAGTTAAGTCATTTGTTTTATCAATGTACTTATCTTTCAGGTGTGCAGGAACCGCAGACTTCGCCACATTGCTAGGCTTGGTCCTGGAGGTGTGCAGAAATGTCCCACCGGTCCTTCCTGCCTTGTTTACTATCTCTTTGGTGAGATACAGGAAGTTTTGGCTATTGTCGTATTTCTTGTCGCGGATGATGTCAATTGCGCCTCCCCAACCTCTTCTGATACCGATAACCCGATAACCTTCCCTAAGGGCCCGAATGGTAATAGCGCGGATTGCCGGATTCAGTCCGGGTACATCACCGCCACCCGTCAGAATGGCGATTGCACCTTTAATTTTTGTCGTCTGTGCCATTGGCTATACTTATTTTATCCAATATTAACAGATTCTAAGTTGCCACTATGTGTAGAATCCTCAATAATTTTTGATCGATTTCCTGATGATGTTTAATTGCTTCGGAAAATGGAGTCAGGATCACGTCCCTGTGGATCTGGCCTACCATGGCAGTGGTTTCTCCTCTGATTAGAGCCTCGACCGCTGATACTCCGAGAACGGTGGCCAATACGCGATCATTACTGCTTGGGGATCCGCCCCTCTGGATATGACCGAGTACAACTACCCTGCATTCCAATTCCTCAAACTCCCTTCGCACTTTTTTGGCAATTTCAAATGCACCCCCTGCTTCATCGCCTTCTGCGACCATGACAATAAGGGAAGATTTCTTCCGCTTCAGCGCCTCGTTCAAGGTCTTAATCAAATTCAATTCGTCGTCCTCCATTTCCGGAATTAAAATGGATTCCGCTCCACAGGCAATACCGGCCTTCAAAGCAATGAACCCCGCATCTCGTCCCATCACTTCGACGAAGAATACCCGGTTGTGAGAATCGGCCGTATCCCGGATTTTATCGACAGCTTCCACGGCGGTGTTAACGGCTGTATCATATCCTATGGTGTAATCTGTTCCATAAAGATCATTGTCAATGGTCCCTGGCACACCTATTACCGGGATGCCATATTCTTTGTGAAATACTCCTGCGCCTGTAAAAGTACCATCGCCGCCAATAGCCACCAGACCGTCGATATGGTGTTTTTTCAGATTTTGAAATGCCTTAGCCCTTCCGGACTCTGTGCGAAATTCTTCACTTCTTGATGATTTGATAATGGTACCACCGCGCTGAATGATGTTACTGACAGATCTTGCAGTCATCTTTGTGATGTTGCCATTGATCATGCCGGAATAACCACTTTTTATGCCTGCTACATCCAAGCCGTAATGCATCCCTGTGCGCACCACCGCCCTGATACAGGCATTCATTCCAGGAGAATCTCCACCGGATGTAAATACACCTATTTTTCTCATTGGATTTGAATATTAGTCTTTTATAATCACCCATTTATTGAATCAACCGGATCATAAACCAATCCTCTCACCTGTTTTCAATTTTAGTCTGGTTTCTCAATACTTGCCTATAGGTACATTTTAATGATTAAGGCCACAGG
>JBFKOL010000192.1:0-7951 GCA_041628815.1 Saprospiraceae bacterium
ATACATACGACAAATCAGGATAGAATGCATATTGTCGCCATCCTAAAAAAATATGTGTTGGATACCCGGATACGCGCCGCCATTGCTATTTCTACACCTGTTCATCTCTCTGATGCTTCCAAGGCACTCCTCAAATCAGAGAATGTGCTGTATCAGCTCAAGTTTCTCTATTCGCTCTTCTCAAAAATTCGCGCTAAAAACAAAAATTTCCCTGATCAGATCAGTATGAAGCCATGGTGGAAAATCCGGAACCTTTACGACTTCGACGAATATTACACAGCGCCGTTATTTGGTTATAGCAGTGCAGAGGACTACTACGCCAAAAATCAATGCATCCAGTGGTTAGAGCATATCCGCGTTCCCTCTCTCATTATCAATGCCCTCGATGATCCTTTCCTCGGAGATCTTTGTTATCCTTTCGATGAAGCCGAAGGATCGGAAATTGTATCTTTGTGCGCTCCTAAATACGGGGGACATGTGGGTTTTTCGAAGAATGGGGTCGAGCGAGACTGGATTCTTGAAAAAACCTGGAAATTTCTGACCAATGCCGGTTGAGCGTGGATCGCACACGCTTGTCGGATCACTTTTTCGGATTCAAGCGATACAATGATAGACTACAAGGATATAGAAAAGAAATGGAGGGCCAGGTGGGACAAGGACAAATTGTACGAGGTTGACATAGATGAAAAAAAACCCAAATATTATGTTCTGGACATGTTTCCCTATCCTTCCGGTGCTGGGTTGCATGTGGGTCACCCGCTTGGTTATATCGCCTCGGATATATTCTCCAGGTACAAGCGTATGAAAGGCTTCAATGTGCTTCACCCCATGGGATTTGACGCATTTGGGTTACCTGCCGAAGAATACGCCTTACGAACTGGTATTCACCCTGCCGTGTCAACATCGGAGAATATGGCGAGATACCGGTCGCAATTGTCAAGTCTTGGTTTTTCTTATGACTGGAGTCGCGAGGTAGCCACTTGTGACCCAAAATACTACAAGTGGACACAATGGATATTTACCCAATTGTTTGAACACTACTACGATCAGGCTCTCGACAAGGCCATGCCCATATCAGATCTGGTAAAACGTTTTGAAAAGGAGGGAAACAGAGGCTTGCAGGCAGCCACGACCCTAAGCGAAATCTTCTCCGCCGCCGACTGGAATTCAATGTCCCGTAAAGAAAAAGCGGCTGTCCTTATGCATTACAGGTTGGCCTACCGCGATGTCGGGTATGTCAACTGGTGTGAAGAATTAGGCACTGTACTCGCAAATGACCAGGTAAAGGATGGTGTTTCAGAGCGCGGAGGCCATCCCGTGGTACAAAAGGCCATGACACAATGGTATCTCAGGATAACAGCCTATGCAGACAGGCTTCTGTTCGACCTGGAAGACATCGACTGGTCCAATTCCCTTAAAACCATTCAAACCAACTGGATAGGAAGGTCTGAAGGGGCGAGTATCTATTTCGAGATTTCGGGCAGCCGTGAAACCATTGAAATTTTTACCACACGACCTGATACAATATTCGGGGCCACGTACATGGTACTTGCCCCTGAACATGATTTAGTCAAGACGCTCACGACCCCTGATAAACAGGCGGAAGTAGATGCCTACCTGAACTATGTACGATCCAAGTCGGAGGTGGAGCGTATGGCCGAAAAAGAAGTCACCGGCGTATTTATAGGTTCTTATGCCATCAACCCTTTCACGGAAGAGAAGATACCGATTTGGATTGGAGAATACGTCCTGAAAGATTATGGCACGGGCGCAATCATGGCCGTTCCGAGCGATGATGAAAGGGATCATACCTTTGCTACCAAGTTTAATTTGCCCATTATTCAGGTAGTCGATAAAAGTGATTATCCCGGTGCAACGCTGCATGATAAAGTCGGCAGGATTGTCAATTCAGGATTCATGAATGGAATGGAGGTCCCAGAGGCCATCGAAGCAGCTTGTTCAAGAGTCGAAGAATTGGGAATAGGCAAAAAAGTGGCGAATTATAAGATGAGAGATGCCAATTTCAGCCGGCAAAGGTATTGGGGAGAGCCCTTTCCTGTTGAGTACGACAGCGAGGGCATAGCTTCGATATTGGATGTCAGCGAATTACCATTGACGCTCCCGGAAACCCAGGATTTCAAGCCGGGTATAGGAGGAAAAAGTCCATTGGCGCGAATCGTGGAATGGGTCAATCCGTCACCTGGCATAAGTCGAGAATCTGATGTTATGCCGGCCGTAGCTGGTTCATCCTGGTATTACCTGAGATTCATGGACCCCCACAACAATGAAGCGTTTGCATCTCAAAAAGCACTGAACTATTGGGAGTCAGTAGATCTCTACATTGGAGGATCGGAGCACGCAGTTGCTCATCTTATGTATGCCAGGTTTTGGCACAAATTTCTTTTTGACAAAGGACTCGTACCTACGCATGAGCCTTTCAAAAAACTGATCAACCAGGGTATGATCCAGGGGGTGATCGAATTTATATTCCTCGAAAAAGATTCTGGACAGGATCAGCGGGTTTTTGTGTCGGCCGAAATTGCCAGTCAGCACCCCACAACTCCCTATGCCAAAATACCCGTACCCATTGAGTTTGTTAGCCAGTATGGAAGCCAGGATTCCTACCTCAACGAAAAAGGGATAAGGTCTTTTCTCAAGTGGTCCAAGGACTATGAAGATGCCACTTTCAAAAGTCTTTCCGGCACTTTTGAAAAAGGAAAGGTGACTTTGAATCCCGGTGCAGAAGAATTCAGGATGACCACCTTGTCAGAGCTCGGTAAAATATCAAAATCCCTGTACAACGTGATCAACCCGGAAGAGGTCACAGAAAAATACGGTACGGACTGTTTCAGGTTGTACGAAATGTTTCTCGGCCCTATCGAACAGTCTAAACCCTGGGACACCAATGGCATAGACGGCGTCTCGAAATTTCTTAGAAAGTTTTTCGATCTGTTTTCTTCCCAGAACGTTTTTGACACCAGCGATGAAGAACCTAGCCCAGAAGAATTGAAGGTTCTCCATACGGCGATAAAAAAGGTAAGTAGTGATATTGAACAATTTTCATTCAATACGGCTATTAGCAGCATGATGGTTTGTGTCAATGAGTTGCGCAGGATGGAATGCAACAAAAGACCAATTCTAGAACCATTGGTATTGTTAATTGCTCCCTTTGCACCATTTGTCAGTGAAGAGCTGTGGTCCTTAATGGGTCACGAGACCTCTGTTCACCTCGGGACCTATCCGGTCCACAACGAAAAATTCTTAATCGAAGAAACGGTTTCTTATCCCGTGTGTATCAACGGCAAAAAACGCGGTCTTGAAGAGCTCGACAAAGGAATGTCGCGCAGCGACATGGAAGCTTATGTCCTACAGCTTGACTATGTGCAGAAATGGATTGCCGGAAAAAAAGTTCGGAAGGTAATTGTCGTGCCAGACCGCATGATCAATGTCGTGGTTTGAGCTCGGATCGTTATTGGTTGCCAACAATAGTAAACGTAGTCCTCCTGTTTACCTGGTGCTCATCTTCGGAACATTCCTCGCAGATGCAATCGATTTCAGGCCTGTATTCCCCGTAGCCAACTGAAGACAACCTGGCAGGGTCGATGTTACCCTCATTTACAATGTAGTCCAGGGCAGATGCCGCGCGTTTTCTCGACAGGTCTTCATTGTAGTCATCTTCTCCCCTGCAATCGGTATGTGAGGCAAGCTGGATATTGATGGCGGGATTTTCGTTCAACAGGTTAATCAAATAGTTGAGCGATGGCTTGGCGGACTCCTGTATATCCCACTTGTCAAACTCATAATAGATATCCTCAAGGACGATCTCGATATTTTCGTAAAGTCTTTCGATCTCCATTTTTACTTCAAAGACAGTTCCGTCTTCTTTGTTCTTCAACCCAGCTTCTTCCATGGTAAAATCCCTGCGGTCGTTCAAGTAGCCTTCTTTACCTACCAGTATGGAATAGTCCGTCGTTGTATCTAAAGGCAGGAGGATGTCGCCGTCATCTTTGGTTTGAAAGAGCTCTTCTCCATATCTGGTTACCATCTTAACCGATGCTGAAGGAACCGGCCTGCTGCCCACGACATAACTATTTGGATCACCGGGGATGGCATATATTTTTTCGAATACTGAAACTCGTAAAAAATAATTTCGAGGTTGTTCTGTCTCTACCAACGGATCGGCGGAAATTGAGTCCACTGGTTCTGCTAGCTCATCTTCGGGGATGAGTTCGGTAAGCAGGTAGATGTCGTCACTGCCAAATATCCCCCTTGTAGATGTGAAAAAGGCACGCAGTTTTACACCTGCCGGATAGTGACCAACCGGTTGTACAACATAAGAATAGTCGTCTTCACTGGAGTTGATAGGGGCTTTAAGGTTTTCAGGCTGTGTCCAGCTTCCATCTTCCCTTAATACGGTTTTGAAAATATCGAGCCCGCCGAGACCTGCAAAATGATCAGAAGAGTAGTAAAGTGTTCCGTCGTGCCATGTAGGAAAACGCTCGTTGCCAATAGAATTCAGATAGGGCGGCATCAATTCGGGATCTGACCAGGAGCCGTCATCTTCGCGAACTGAATAGTATAGGTCCCTACCTCCAATACCGGTAGGGTCGTCGCTGGTAAAGATCAGCACATTATCGTCCTCGATAAGTACGGGGTCTCCATAGTTAACATTTCTTTTCATGGAAAAAACTTCTTCACCAACAGACCAGGATGATCCCACCTTAACAGATCTCAAAATGCGACAATAGCTATCCCCTGTCTCGCTGAAACACCGGGTATAGAACATCTCGTTACCTTGACGATTGAAACAGGCGGTCCCTTCATTGTGAATGGTGTTAATGGATGGATCGAATGGACTTGCTGAAAAGTCATCAATTTCAGCGATAAAAAGATCGGAAAATGAATTTCCAGTCCAATGGTAGGTATCTCCTTCAATATCGCTGATGCGATCTGATGTAAACACGATACTTCTCTCATTCAAGATAAAGGGGGCATAATCCGACTGGGGACTGTTAAGCGAAAGTGCTTCGAGAATGTAGGGGTGGTCCCCTTTTTCATCCGTCCATATCCTGGCTTGGCGACATTTCTCGATTTCCTTGCGTATTTCATCTGTTCGCGATGTCATTTGTTCCAGCCGCCTGAAGCTGAGAATGGCATCTTCGTATCGTTCTTTCTTTTTGAGAGCATAAGCCATTTCCCAAAATGCCTCGGGTCCATAGTTATTTTTAGCAGCCTCAATAAACCATTTCAATGAATTCTCGGAGTCGTTGATATTTTTGTAAGAGTCACCCAGCATGTAGCTCAGTGAAGCATACAACGCGGGATCATTCGTTTCAGCAATCTCTGACTCGAGCATTGTGATGGCTTTGGCATATTGTTTTTGACTGTATGCAGTCTGGCCATCCTTGACCCTGGAGGTGGTACTACAACCCCAGATTATGGAGATGAGAAGAATTGTATAAAGAGGATAAAATTTCACCATTCGAATATAAACCGGATTTAACAGTGATGTAACCCATGCCCGTTTGAAAAGGCGTCTTCCGTACGCTTGATATCAACCCAACAGGAAACCGTCACAGATGTTGTATTAATTGTGCAAAACGAGTAAAGGAACCGCACTGTCAAAAGTCTGTTTAAGGGTAACACTTTTACCAAAGATGCGCTTGAAATATCCTCTGCTTTGTCGGATCATACAAAGTAAACCCGCATTAGCTTCTTTGATGTAAGCATTGATGCGATCGTTGATGTCTCCTTCACCAAACGCATAGACTACAGAAGGCTGAACATCATCCAAAAGATCTATGACAGATGTTATACTGTCTGTTGTTTCATTGGCAATGTGCAAAACGCGCAGTTTGGCATCGAAGGTCTCGAGCACCTCTCGCAAGGGGTCCAGCACCTTGGGTGAGGACAAAGATAACCCAGATACGGCCAGTACTATATCACTGCCCTTTTTCAGGCTGCATCCATCTGGCACGACCACAACAGGTGCTCTTGTATAGGCTATTACCCCTCCGGCCACACTTCCAATAAACACTTCTTTAAGTCCACTGGCCCCTTTGGTACCCATAATAACCAGGTCGAATGATTCGGATTCACTGTTTCCATAGCTCGAAATCACATCAACAGCGTCACCTTTGATGATCTTATGCACAAATACGGCCTCAGGGTATTTCTCCTTGATCCTTTTCAATAAAGCGGACATCTGACGTTCTGCATCGGACTCTAAAACATTGTCCATGGATTTCAGATAACCGGTTTTTTTGACAACTTCATAGGTGTGCAGTATGGTAATTTGATGAGGTTCCCCAGAAACATAGTTGATGGCGTATTCCAACGCGTTAAGGGAGGTTGCCGAGAAGTCAATAGGTACGAGAATTTTTTTCATGGCTACTTGGTTTATCATTTCGGAAGTTGCAGCCTTTCAAGGATACAAGATCTCGGTCAAAACTGCTTTTCCAATCATTTCATTTCCTGGTTATCTACTTTCTGTCAAGAGCATATTGTATCAGTAAGAACTCATTAATATTGTCAACATCCACGACTCCGACGAGATTACCTGGCTGACCAATAGGCATCAATTCTATACCATTCTGCAACATTCTGTTTCGTATTTCTTCTATTTTATCATCTTCATTTGCCCATGATACATCTCGCCTGGAAATCTGGCCTATGGGTGAATCCTTACCGTATTTCGTAAGGCCTTGAATAATTTCGTTTTTTGTCAGAATCCCCGTGATCTCCCGGTCATTGGCGACGAGAAATTGCTTTTCCTGGCCATTGAGCAAGGCTTCCACGGCTGAGGAAAGAGGACTGTTCTCATCCAAAAGGGTATAATCTTTCATCACCACATCCCGGATACTGCGACTGTGCAGAAAATGAGCCGACCGCACCATCTCCAATTCACCTTGTGCGCTGATAACGATGAAAAGGGCAATGAAGATCAAAAAGGGATTGGACGAGAACCCCCAAAACACGAATAGTATGGCAAACAACTTTCCAACATTTACGGCCCATTCCGTAGCCTTGACTTTAGACATTGACATGGCAAGGATCGCGCGCAATACCCGGCCTCCGTCCATGGGAAATGCCGGAATCATATTGAAAATGACCAACATGATATTAACAAAGAACATGGCTAAAAGGAAGTTTGACGCTTCTATTCTCGTCATTCCTTCGAGAGTTTCCTGGCCCACGCTTAAAGAGCCCGATACCGAAAGGGATACCCCAAGAGCAAGGGCGATCAGCACATTCACCATGGGCCCCGCGATGGCTACGACCAATTCCTGGACGGGTCTATCCGGCATTTTCTCCAGGCTAGCGACACCACCAATGGGCAAAATTGTAATACTTCTCGTCCCGATGCCATATCTTCTTGCCGCCAGGGCATGGCCCAATTCATGTAGGACGACGCAGGTAAAAATTGCGAATACAAAAAGTATATACCACAATGTATCGATTCCGGCCGCACCCTGCGATGCATTGGTATAGACAATCCACAAAATAAGAATCCAGAATGTCCAATGTATCCTCGTGGGTATCCCGAATGGTTTCCCAAGCGATATGGAAAATTGTTTCATCATCCTGGTTTGTTAGTTTTTAATGTGACCGTAAATGTCACAACCAAATTACTAAGACTCTGGTTTTCGCACTACATACAAGGTACGATCGCACTCATAGGTCATCAACTTCTCTGTACAACTGCCAAAAAACAATTCCGCCAATGCCGTATGGCCTTTGGCTCCGAGGATGACCGCATCGATATCTTTCTCCCTAACAACCTTTTGAATGTAACGGCTAACCTCAAACTCGTCGTTCACTTCAACGATAAATTGTAAACCCAATTCCTGCAATGACTGGGATCTGACGAAACCTTCAAAACGTTTGACGGCGGATTCTTTGAACATAGCGATCATCGAGTCCCGGTTTTTGTTCAGTTTATAACCGAGAG